>JABIZW010000164.1 GCA_018666295.1 Halieaceae bacterium | reverse complement strand
GGTCACACCGGGAACCACCTCCAACCCGCGGACCGTGCGCTCGACCCTAATTTCAAAACACCCCTCTTCAAAATCGGGCGCAACGACCGCCAGCTCACCGTCGGCGTTGGTCGCAAACGAACCACCATCAAACACCAGTTCGTCTTGGCCACCCACTTGATTGACATAAATCATTGGAATTTTTTGCTCGGTCGTTCGCGACGCAAGTGCTTGCCAGCGCTCTCTGTGCTTCCCCCGGTGGAATGGACTGGCGTTCAAGTTCACCAATAGCTCCGCACCGATTCGCTTCGCCGCGTCCGCGGGCTCTCGATGCCAAATGTCTTCGCAAATGGTAATACCCACTTTCATGCCAGCAATGTCGACAACACAGGGCGCATCGCCCTCGCTGAAATAACGTTTCTCATCAAAGACCTGGTAGTTGGGCAGGCGCTGTTTGTGATATTCGGCAATCAGCGTCGCGTTGTGTATCACCCCAGCGGCGTTAAATAAACGACCGTCTTCACAACGTGGATAACCGACAATCACATACAACTCAGGCGGCAGTTTCTCGGCAAGCACACTCAACGCACTTTCAATTTGCACATGCAAACTATCGCGCATCAGCAGGTCTTCTGGCGGATAGCCGGTGAGGGTCAGTTCAGGAAAAACTAACAGCACCGTCTCTTCTTCAGCACCCATCGCCTGTGCCGACTGAATGACTTTCTCAGTGTTACCAGCCACATCACCGACGAAGGTATTGAGCTGTCCCATGACAACTTTCATGCACCCATACTCCTACTTACAAGTTTCTTGCTCGATCATTGGTGACTGATATAGTGCTGTTCACAATCACAAAAATTACGTGGAAACGATGTCTGAAGACACGTCCAAGAGCGTTAAGGATAACATTGACCGCTCAAAGGTCTTTGCTGTTTACAACGTTTACCGCCTCGTTCTTGGCTCAATTCTCTTCGCAATGACGCTTTCAGCCACAGGAACCGAGCTTCTTGTAGCGCGCGCGCCGGTGCAGCTTCTAGTCTCGGGCATTTTCATCCTTAGTAGTTTGATTATTGCGACTTTGGGTGCAAGTTCAAAACTCACGTCAGAGAGCGGCATTTTTGGGGTCATGATGATCGATGTGGTCGCCACCACCCTCATCGCTGACCCTACAGCGACGGTGGTCAGTGGCTTCAATGTGCTATATCTCGTGACTGTTGCAGCCGCAAGCATGCTTTTACAGAACCGTCAGCTGTCGACCCTCGTCGCCGCCGTCACGGTAATGGCCGTTTTAGCAAACACACTGTTTCAAATATCTCGCGGCGGCATTGAGGCCCAGGCCCTATTATATGCAGGCCTGAGAGGCGGTCTTATCTTTGTGGTCTCTTGGCTGGGACAGATTGCAGCGGCCACCCTCGTCCAAGCGCAAAAGCGCGCGGAAGTTGCCACCAAACGCGCGCGAAGGCTTAAGTTATTCAACGATCAAATTGTTGAAAACATGCAAACTGGCATCCTCATCGTGACACCCGATAATGGGCTTCGACCTGTCAATTCAGCAGCGCGAGACCTGCTTTACTTGGATTCGGCGAGCGAGAGGCCCGCTCACCTCGTCGATCCGCATTTAGCAATGTCACTGGAGGAGTGGCGAGACGGTGACACGTTAATGGCCTCCCCCTTCAAGCCCGAGCAGGGTCATCGTATGCTTCTGCCTCGTTTTAGCGCATTGGAAACAGGGCGCAAGGGCGACGCGCTCTTGTTTGTCGACGACTACACACCCATGACCCAGTTCGCGCAGTCACTGAAACTCACCTCTTTGGGCCGCCTGACGGGCAGTATCGCGCACGAGATTCGCAACCCCCTCGCTGCAGTGAGTAACGCCGTTCAATTGCTCGTTGAAAACGAAGACATGAGCGAGAGTGATCGGAACTTGGCAGCCATTGTTCTACGAAACACCAGTCGTATGAATGACACCGTTAACAACGTGCTTGAATTATCGCGAAGAGTGCCGGCATCTCTTGAACCGATCAACGTAAACGATTGGCTACCCAGCGTGATCAAGGACTTTAAGGACAGTCAAACCAAGGCCGCAACAGTCTCCATCAAAGGTCGCTGTGACGCGTCTGTCCTAGTCGATAAGGCCCAAATTAAACGGGTATTAGAAAACTTAATGGACAATGCCTTACGACACAGTCAGGCCGCCACAGGTGATCGAATAGTGACGCTTGAAGTGTCGGAGAATGCGTCGCCACGAGCGTGCTTTATTGACGTGATCGATGTTGGGGAAGGCGTACCAGAAAGTAGTCAAGCGCGTCTTTTTGAACCCTTTTTTACAACAACCCCCGAAGGAACAGGACTGGGGCTTTATTTGTGCAAGGAGCTCTGCGAGAGTAATGGCGCAGACATTGTTTACCAACGGACCCATGACGGGCGCAGTAGCTTTCGTCTGAGCTTACGGTTACCGCCTAAGGACATACGTTGAGCCAAACTGTACTTCTTGTTGACGACGAACCCGATATTTTACAGTTGTTGGAGATTGCGCTCGCCCGCATGAACCTCAACACGCTGAGCGCAGCCACTGTGTCGGAGGCGATAAAGCTGATCGATACATCCGACCTTGACCTTTGCCTGACCGACATGCGCTTACCTGACGGAAACGGACTTCAACTGGTTGAATATGCCCAGCAGCTCAATCGAGAGCTGCCGGTTGCTGTCATTACCGCACACGGCAGTGTTGAAGCCGCGATCGATGCGCTCAAATTAGGGGCCTTTGACTTTGTATCCAAACCCGTTGCACTGGACAAACTTCGAGAGTTGGTGGGCCACGCACTCAACCTTAAACGAGCCGATATTGAGACCTCGACCCGCGAATTGATTGGCACCTCACCAGCAACACAACGACTCAGAGGCAGAATTCGCAAGGTGGCGCGGAGCCAAGCGCCCATTCATATTCATGGAGAGTCCGGTGCGGGAAAGGAGATCGTCGCACGATTAGTACATGCAACAAGCTCGCGACACGCGGGTCCTTTTATCGCGGTGAACTGCGGTGCGATACCACCCGAACTGGTTGAAAGTGAACTTTTCGGGCATCTAAAAGGGTCCTTTACCGGCGCCATGTATGACAAGCAAGGGCTCTTTCAAGCTGCGAATGGTGGAACCTTGTTGCTGGATGAAGTCGCCGATTTACCCCTTGCGACTCAAGTAAAGCTGCTGAGGGTCCTGCAAGAAAAAGCGGTTCGGCCGGTCGGCAGCGAGAGCGAGATTTCAATCGACGTCAGACTCATGAGTGCGACTCACAAGCAATTAAGTCGCGAGGTTGCTGCGGGGAGATTTAGAGATGATCTGTTTTACAGAATCAATGTCATTGACATTGCGGTGCCTGCACTCAAAGACCGTCGTGAAGATATTCCTGCGCTGGCACACTATCTGCTGGACAAAGTCGCTGCTGAAAACGATGCAGGGGAAAAAGCGCTCTCAGACGCGGCAGTGCAATGCCTGACCGACGCGAACTACCCGGGCAACGTCCGGCAACTCGAGAACATACTCGCCCGCGCGGCAGCAATGTCGGAACTCACTACGATCGAGGCCGATGATTTAGAGATTGATCGCTCTGCGAGCCTCATTCCCTCTTCCAATGATTTGGTTACCCCAGAATCCGAGACGACTGACACCGACTTTAGGGCCCTTACAGGCCTTGTGGCCGTTGACGGTAACCTCGAGCAATACATGGATAAAATTGAACGCGAAATCCTTCAAAACGCAATGACCGAGTACCGCTGGAATAAGACAGCCGCGGCCAAGGGACTAGGGGTCAGTTTTAGGAGTTTACGATACCGTCTTAAAAAACTGGGACTTGACGATTAGCAAGCGCCCCAGTTCTTTCTGATCACAGGACGACCGATTCGGTTTAAGACCAATGACAGGTTTTGATTTCCCAGACATACAGACCAAGTAACATTGCGGTTTGACAGGCCGTTTGACAAAAACTGGAGCTTCACCGTGACGGGCCGGTCACCAACGCGATTGGTAATGACAGTGCGGGGCCAGTGCCAAAAGCGCAAGAGCGACCATTGGTTATCCGCCTCCACCCATACGCCAACACCCGTCCGATAGTCCTTCGCGCAGGCCAGATCAACCACGTCAGCGCCACTGGAAAACAACGATTCGCTCGCCATAGGACACAGAAGCACCTTGCGCCCCTCGCGTATCGCGGTGTGGCGCGCTAGGCGCACGGCGGCCTCAAGCTTTAAAACAACAACCCGTTGCTGCGCTCGCATGATCAGCTGATGAAATGAGGGGGCCGCTAGTGACATCAAAATTCCAAGGACCGCGAGAGTGACTAAACACTCCAGCAGCGTAACGCCCCTGTTATTTCTTGGATCTGCCATGAGTGAAGACTGCACCAAATCGACTCAGGACGAAGAGCTCTTTGACCGCACCGGACGATCATCGACAAAATGTGCACTCGCCTCCGAGTAAAAGTGACGTTTAAAGGCGGACCACAATGCGCCGAACTAGCTCACGTCGATCGTTGGTATCCGAAGTTCTTTTGGCAGCGAGAACGTGATGTTTTCGGGGCGGCCCTCGAGCGATTCGACACTGGCATGCCCTTGATTACGAAGCCAGGATACGACGCCTTCAACAAGGTGCTCGGGTGCAGAGGCTCCCGCGGTCACACCGACGTTGTCATCTGAACTCATCCATTTAGGATCGATCATGTCGGCAGACTCAATCAAGTAAGCACTGGCGCCACAGCGCTCAGCAAGCTCCTTGAGCCTGTTGGAATTAGAACTATTGGGCGAACCCACCACAAGCACAACATTAGACTTTTCAGCGAGCGTACGCACCGCGTCCTGACGATTCTGAGTCGCGTAGCAAATATCGTCTTTGCGAGGCCCCTGAATATTCGGAAAGCGAGCGCGAAGCGCCTCAATCACCTTGGCTGTGTCGTCTACTGACAGGGTTGTCTGAGTCACAAAGGCCAGATTATCAGGATCCCGAACTGCCAAACTAGCGACCTGCTCTTCGTCCTCCACCAGATACATTTTACCGCCCTTGGAGGTGTCGTACTGACCCATGGTCCCTTCAACTTCGGGATGCCCCTCATGACCAATCAAAATACATTCTCGTCCGGCGCGACTAAATGCGGTCACTTCCACATGGACTTTTGTCACTAATGGACACGTCGCGTCGAAAACCTGTAAACCGCGATCGGAGGCTTCATCTTGCACTGCTTTTGATACGCCGTGCGCACTGAAAATCACAATGGCATCATCAGGGACTTCATGCAGCTCCTCAACGAAGACAGCCCCGCGCTGACTTAAGTCATCGACCACCGTTTTGTTGTGGACCACTTCGTGTCGCACATAAATGGGGCGACCAAAGACTTCGAGCGCACGGTCAACAATATCGATTGCACGATCAACACCGGCACAAAAGCCGCGTGGGTTGGCAAGCATCACGGTCATCAATGCAACTCCGCTGGTTCCACGCGGTCGATTTTCACCTCAAATTTGAGGGTGCGTCCCGCGAGTGGGTGGTTAAAATTAACACGGACTGTCTCTTCGTCAAAAGAATCGACAACGCCAGGAAGCTCACCGCCCGCCGCATCCGCAAACGAGAACACCATACCCACTTCCAACTCGCTGTCATTGCTAAAGGTACGCCGCGGCATGTCCTGAAAGTTAGCGTCTTGAGGCTCACCAAAGCCCTGCTCGGGTTCAATCGTAAAAGACGCCTGTTCTCCGGCTTTTAAGCCAAGGAGACACGATTCAAAACTGGGTAAAAGTGAGCCATCACCCATAACAAAACCAACGGGCGGACGATCAAAATTACTGTCCACGACCTCCCCGGTCTCCAACGTGATCGAAAAGTTCAAGGACACCTTGGTGTTTGATGAAATAGCTATCTCGTTCGTCATTCGCTCTTACTCGATTCGCCAACAACACTGTCCCAAAGTAACAAGACAGCACCCAGGCAGATGGCCGCATCAGCAATATTAAAAGCTGGCCAGTACCACGTTCCGTAATGCCAGGAAATGAAATCAACAACGTAACCCAGGCTGACGCGGTCAATTAAATTACCAAGGCCACCCCCCAAGATGAGTCCCAAAGCAACGCCCAAAACACGCTGCTGTGAAGACAGTCGCGTCAGCCAAACCGCAACAACGCTGCTCACCACAAGGGCTATAACCGCTAAAAACCATCGTTGCCAACCACCTGCTGTTGCCAGAAAACTGAAAGCGGCACCCGAGTTGTGCGCCAGGGTCAGGTCAAACCACGACGTGATCTCAACGGGCACGCGGTATACCAGCCGACTGCTTGCCAGGTCTTTAGTGTACTGATCCAGACCGATGACGATACTCGCCAACGCGAATCCAGCCCATGGGTTACTGAATATTCGGAGGCTCATTGTGGCGCTTGCAACTCTCTGGTCGCTAGGCATAGTAGCGAATCTCACCCTCACCGACGATATTGGTCACGCAACGTCCGCAAAGTGTCGGGTGGTCGACGAAAGTCCCAATATCATCGCGCCGATGCCAGCATCGCTCGCATTTCTCTGCAGTGCTCGCAGATACAACAACTTTTAAGCCTTCAACTTCACCCTCAAGTGCGCCTTCAGGCGCCTCATCCAGAGGTGCAAGGTCAACCGCCGATGTGATCAAGACGAAGCGCAACTCATCCTCAAGGGACGCAAGCAGTGCCCGCAGTTCGCTCGAAGCGTAGAGTGTTACAGTGGCGTCGAGTGAACCTCGAATGTGCCCGGCTGCACGCTCGGCCTCCATGGCCTTGTTGACGTCTTGTCGTACCGCAAGACACAGCGACCAAAAGGCATTACTCATCTCCTCCCGGTCGTGAACGACGTCTAAGTCGTACCACTCACTTAAAAATACAGACTCCGTGCGCTCACCCGGTAGATTTTCCCAAATCTCCTCTGCGGTGAAACTGAGAATGGGGGCGATCCAGCGGCTTATCGCTTCGGCCAGGTGATAGAGCGCGGTTTGACAAGACCGTCGCGCCAGTGAATTCGTCTGTGTGGTGTACTGTCGATCCTTAATGACGTCGAGGTAAAATCCGCCGAGTTCGCCACTGCAGAAGTTATGAACCTTGTGATAAACGTGATGAAACTGATAGGTGTCGTAGGCCTCTAAAAGCTCTGCCTGCAGGTCTCTTGCCTCACTCACGATCCACTGGTCCAGCGGCAAAAGGTCGGCACTGCCGACGAGGTCGCGCGCAGGCTCAAAGCCCGCCAAGTTCGCCAGCAAAAACCGCGAGGTGTTTCGAATACGTCGATAGGTGTCCGCTGTCCGCTTGAAAATCTCATCGCTTGCGGCAATCTCATTGCGGTAGTCAGCTGACGAGACCCAAAGGCGCAAAATGTCAGCTCCCATATCATTCATTGCTTTCTTGGCCGGTATGATATTACCGATCGACTTCGACATCTTGCGCCCGTCGCCGTCAACGGTAAAACCGTGGG
>JABIZW010000110.1 GCA_018666295.1 Halieaceae bacterium | reverse complement strand
TTCGATATTCCTGAGCGGGCTGTCACGGCAATTATTGGTGCGAGCGGCTGTGGCAAATCGACACTGCTTCGTTGCATGAACCGGATGAACGATTTGATTGAGGGTGTGCAATACAGTGGCGAGGTCATATTGGATGGATTGAACATATTAAGCCCTGGTACTAACGTCACGGCGCTTCGCAGACGTGTTGGCATGGTGTTTCAAAGACCTAACCCCTTTCCAAAAACGGTATTCGAAAACGTGGCTTATGGACTAAAGCTCAGTGGCGTGGCGAGCGCGCGCGCGCAAGAGGAGCAGGTTGAGCAAGCACTTCGAGCGGCAGCATTGTGGGACGAAGTAAAAGATCGACTTGACGACTCAGCACTGAAACTGTCGCAGGGCCAACAGCAGCGCCTTGTCATTGCCAGAGCCTTGGCCTTAGAACCACAGGTGCTGCTGCTGGATGAGCCTGCGTCGTCGCTAGATCCGACGTCTACCTTTCGTATTGAAGAGCTGATCTACGAATTGAAACAATCGCATACCATAATCATCGTCACGCACAATATGCAGCAGGCAGCTCGAGTTTCCGATTGCACCGCGTTTATGCACGGTGGTCAGTTGGTGGAGTTTGGTCAAACAGAAACTATTTTCACGTTTCCGGCAAAACGTGAGACGGAGGACTACATTACGGGCCGTTACGGTTAAGGCTCGAAGTATCTAAGATGAATGACTACAGCAATCAACGAGGCCATATTTCTGCGCAGTTCTCACGTGAACTCGAGGGCGTCCAGAGCGAACTGTTGAACATGGGCGGGCTCGTTGAAGCGCAAATCGAAAAAGCGGTCGATGCAACGCTTGAGGGCAATTCACTTCTTGCCGAAGAGGCGATTAGTCTCGACACTGAAGTCAACGCGTTCGAGCGTTCTATCGATGAACAGTGTGCACGGATCCTCGCGCTTCGCCAGCCAGCAGCAGGTGACCTCAGACTCGTTTTGGCAGTGATTAAGGTGACGACAGATCTTGAGCGTATTGGTGACGAGGCGGTGAAAATAGGAAGGCAAGCCATTTTGTTGTCAGAGGGCGGTGCTCATGACGTAACAGGGATTAAGGTGCGGAGCATTGCTATGCGAGTCAACACAATGTTGAAGTCCGCACTAGACAGCTTTGCAAGACTTCATACGGAGGGTGCGCTCTCTGTCATTCTGACTGACGACGATATTGATGAGGCTTATCTTGATGCACGAGAGTGGCTGGTAGGGTTCGTCGAGGATCAGCCTGATACGTTGAGATCCTCCATGTCATACCTATGGATACTGAAAAGCTTGGAGCGAGTGGGCGACCATGCCGCCAATATTGCCGAGCAAGTCATCTACTTGACGCGAGGTCTGGATGTGCGCCATCTGGACAGCGCCAAGGTTCGTGACCTCGTAAGCTGACATGGGTCGGCTAGACCAATACACTGTCACCTTTTGGGTGATCTCATGAATCGGCATTGGACTGACACGCTCAAGCGCCTCGCGCCCTATACGCCTGGGGAACAAGCCCAGGGCCCCGATATTATCAAGCTCAACACGAATGAGCATGCCTTGGCGCCTTCGGAAAAAGCCGTCTCGGCCGGACGAGCACTGAGTATCGAAGCGCTACGCCGATACCCCGATCCGAACTCGAGTGTCTTGACGGCGGCAATAGCGGCCTCCGAGGGTCTTGATGTGGATCAAGTGTTTGTCGGTAATGGCTCCGATGAAGTGCTCGCATTCGCGTGGACAGCCTTTCTTTGCGATGACGTCAACGTGCCCGCGATTCCCGAGATGACGTATACGTTTTACCCGGTGTGGGGGCAGTTGCTCGGCCACGGGGTGGAACGTATTCCAATGACCGAAGATCTTGGGATTGATATCGCGTCCATGGCGGCCTGGGAAGGGCCCTTAGTATTCCCTAATCCAAATGCACCAACCGGGCGTGCGTTGTCACGTGCAGCGGTTAAGGACTTGCTGGCGTCGAATGTCGAGCGACTCGTGGTTGTTGATGAGGCCTATTTTGGTTTCGGTGCAGAGTCAGTTGTTCCACTGATAAAGGATTATGACAATCTATTGGTCACCCGGAGCTTCTCGAAAAGTCACGCACTTGCGGGGCTCAGGGTCGGTTATGGTTTGGGCAACGCGTCGCTCATAGAAGGTCTGCGCCGCGTGAAGGACTCGTTTAATTCATATCCGATTGACGCTCATGCTCAAGCGGTTGCGAGTGCAGCAATTGGCGATGTCGCTTGGTTTACTCAGGCGTCTTTAACCATTAAAACCAACAGGGAGGCGCTTACCAAGGGTCTTCAAGCTCTTGGGTTTGATGTGCTGCCCTCACTCGCTAATTTTGTCCTCGCAGCGCATCCACGCTATAGCGGCGAGGCGCTCACTCACATTTTGAAGCGGCATAATATTTTGGTGCGCAGCTGGTCAAGTGAGGCGCTATTGCCGTGGGTTCGCATTACGGTGGGGACACACGATCAGCAACTCGCCGTGTTAGCCGCGCTGTCCGAAGTGCTCTCTACAGACTAAACGCGCTTGAGTACGATCGAGCCGATGCTGTAGCCCGCGCCAAACGACGACAAAACGCCGAGTTCACCTGGCTCGAAATCTTCATTGTGCTTTTTAAACGCAATGATAGAGCCCGCTGATGACGTGTTGGCATATTCGTCAAGAATCGTTGGCGACTCCTCGTCGCTCGGCTCTCGGCCCAGAATTTTCTTGGCAATAAGCTCGTTCATATTCTTATTCGCCTGATGAAGCCAGATACGCTTAAGCGAGTCGGGAGCAATATCCATCTCTGCAAGCTGCGTTGTAATCTGCTCGGCAACTGCGGGACAGACCTCTCGGAAGACTTTGCGTCCTTCTTGAACGAAAAGCTTATCGACCTGCCCGACACCTTCTTCGGTGGCGCGATTGAGGAAACCGAAATTATTTCGAATATTATTGGAGAAAATCGTTTGTAACCGAGTATCGAGGATCTCAAACGCGTTGTCGGACCGACATCCCTCGGCGGCTTCAACGATGACACCGGTCGCCACGTCGCCAAAAATAAAGTGTGAATCGCGATCTCGGAAATTAAGGTGGCCCGTGCAGATTTCCGGGTTGACCATTAATACGCGTCTTGCGCTGCCGGCCACCACCATGTCGTGGGCTTGCTGGATACCAAATGTCGCTGATGAGCAGGCGACGTTCATGTCGAAGGCAAAACCCTTTATGCCCAGCGCGGCTTGCACTTCGATTGCCATCGCAGGGTAGGCCCGCTCCATATTCGAGGCGGCCACCAAGACCGCATCGATATCGTCTGCCGCGATGCCCGCCTGTTCAATCGCTTGCTTGGCAGCGACGACGGCAATTTCACACATGACCGATGGTTCATCATTCGAGCGTGGCGACAAACGCGGTGCCATGCGATCGGGGTCAATAATGCCCGCCTTGTCCATGACGAATCGCGAGTTAATACCCGAGGCTTTCTCAATAAATTCAACATTTGAGGGGCCTTTGGCCTCAAGCTCCCCCGCAGCAATCGCGTCCGCGTTTTCGCGGTTGTATTTCTCGACCCAGGCGTTAAAAGACTCTACAAGCTCGTGATTGCTGATGCTTTCGGTGGGGGTATACAAACCCACCCCCGATATAACCACGCGTTGCATAGTCCTGGCCATTATCGCTCCTCGACTGACAGGTAGTCGCGCGATTGGTATCCGGTGTAAAGCTGTCTCGGACGCCCGATTCGGTAGCTACCCCCGATCATCTCGTTCCAATGCGCTACCCATCCAACCGTTCGGCCCACGGCAAAAATTACAGTAAACATGGACGTGGGTATGCCCAATGCCTTCAAAATAATACCCGAGTAAAAGTCCACGTTAGGGTAGAGCTTCTTTTCGATAAAGTACTCGTCGCTTAATGCTATTTCTTCCAGCCGCTTAGCGATCTCAAGATTTTCGTCTTGAATGCCAAGCTCAGCAAGGACCTCGTCGGCCGCCTGCTTCATCACTTTAGCGCGGGGATCAAAGTTTTTATAAACCCGGTGGCCAAAGCCCATGAGTCGGAAGGGGTCGTTCTTATCTTTCGCGCGCGCCACAAATTCATCGATCCGCGACACATCGCCAATTTCGTCAAGCATTTTAACAACGGCTTCATTAGCACCCCCATGCGAGGGACCCCAAAGTGCTGCGATACCGGCTGCGATACAGGCAAATGGGTTGGCCTGTGATGAGCCAGCAAGTCGAACTGTTGATGTCGATGCGTTTTGCTCATGATCCGCGTGAAGGAGAAAAATCCGATCCATCGCCCGCGCAATTGTCGGAGAAATGACACTGGGTTCACAGGGATTTCCAAACATCATGTGGAGGAAATTTGCCGAGTAGTCGAGGTCATTGCGGGGATACATAAAGGGCTGCCCGATCGAGAATTTGTAGCTCATGGCTGCAATGGTCGGCATTTTTGCGATCAATCGAAAGGCAGCGACATCACGGTGGTGTGGGTCAGAAATATCGGTCGAGTCGTGATAAAACGCGGATAACGCTCCGACGACGCCACACATAATGGCCATTGGGTGTGCGTCCCGGCGAAAACCGTTAAAGAACGTCCGAATCTGCTCGTGAACCATCGTGTGGTTCGTGACCATGTCGACGAAGGCTTCCTTCTGCTCGGCGCTTGGTAGTTCGCCGTTCAGAAGTAGGTAACAGGTTTCGAGGTAGTCCGAATGTTCTGCCAGTTGCTCAATAGGGTACCCCCGATGGAGCAATACGCCTTTCTCACCGTCAATGTAGGTGATTTTTGATTCGCATGAGGCGGTCGAGGTGAATCCCGGATCAAACGTGAAGTGTCCTTGCGCTGTTAATTTGCCAACATCGACCACGTCGGGCCCGAGTGACCCTTGATAGACGGGTAAATCGATCTCTAGTGAAGTGTTATCGCCCTGATGTATAGAGAGCGTTGCCGTCTTTTCTGCCATCTTAAGTCCCCCGACCTGAATTTGTGTGGCGCCAAACTAGCGGCACGACTGGTGAGTGTCAATTTTACAACAATAATGTCCTGACTAAATACGGCTGATGATGATGTTTTGCCAGATGAATTTGTCAGTTGGTGGGGGACTACCTATACTCTCGCCTCGAATCTGACCACTTGAACGCTCTGGGGGCTAAAAAGTGAAACCACGCGGTAGTAAGGACAGTCGTCCTGTCAATCTTGATCTGAGCACTATTAAGCTTCCGGTTACGGCCTTGGCCTCGATTTCGCATCGGGTGTCAGGTGTTGTTTTGTTTGCGTCCAGCGTGTTGATGGTGTGGGCGCTCGACGCCAGCCTTGCCTCGCAAGAAAGTTTCGATCAGTTGTCGTCGGTCCTTTCGGGCAATACCGCTAAAGCCTTGCTCTGGTTGTTTTTGGTGACCTTTAGTTACCACGCGCTGGCGGGCATTCGTCACCTCATCATGGACATGGGGGTCGGTGAAGACTTTAAGAGTGGTGCCCTGGGGGCTCAGATTTTATTCGTTGCGGCAGCGTTAGCGGCTATCGCATGGGGGGTCGCACTGTGGTAACTCAGGTCACAAGCTTTAGTCGAAACGGATTGTCGGACTGGCTCATACAGCGCGTCAGCTCACTCATACTGCTCGCATATTTTTTATTCATTGGTTTCCAGATTGCATCTGGGATTGACTACACTTCATGGCGAGCATTGCACGACACGACGGCCATGAAGGTGTTTACATTGCTTGCGATAGGCGCCTACGTCTCTCACGCGTGGATTGGTTTGTGGACGGTGTTCACAGACTATTTGACCGAATACATGCTGGGAAAAATGGGCAATGTCGTGCGACCTGTCGTGCAGATTGGGGTCGTTTTACTGCTTGTGGTTTATGCGATTTGGGTCATTCAAGTTATTTGGAGTTAACCCTCGCGCTTGCGAGGACCGGTTGGGGGAAGTAAAGGGATGCGAACTATCTCGTTCGATGGCGTAATTGTTGGTGGCGGTGGCGCGGGTATGCGCGCGGCGCTTCAACTGGCTCAGTCAGGCTACAAAACCGCAGTTATTTCTAAAGTGTTTCCCACTCGCTCACACACTGTGAGCGCGCAGGGTGGAATTACGTGTGCGATTGCGAGCTCAGACCCCGATGATGACTGGCGTTGGCACATGTACGACACGGTCAAAGGCAGTGATTACATTGGGGATCAAGACGCCATTGAATACATGTGCTCAGTCGGTCCCGAGGCTATATTTGAGCTCGAGCACATGGGGCTGCCATTCTCACGCACCGAAGAGGGCCGTATCTATCAGCGCCCGTTTGGGGGTCAGTCCAAAAATTTTGGAGAGGGTGGACAGGCTGCGCGAACCTGCGCAGCAGCTGACCGTACAGGTCACGCGCTGTTGCACACGCTGTATCAGAATAACGTTAAAAACGAGACGGTCTTTTTTAACGAATGGTTTGCAACCGACCTGGTCAAAAATCAGGACGGCGCAGTTGTGGGTGTTATTGCGATTTGCATAGAGACGGGCGAGACCGTGTACGTCAAATCAAAGGCCACTGTCTTTGCAACGGGCGGCGCCGGTCGCATCTACGCATCAACAACCAATGCGCACATTAATACCGGCGACGGAGTGGGTATGGCGCTCAGGGCCGGTGTTCCGGTTCAAGACATTGAGATGTGGCAGTTTCACCCAACAGGTATCTACGGCGCGGGCACGCTCGTCACCGAAGGGTGCCGGGGTGAGGGCGGATACTTAGTTAACGCAGATGGCGAGCGATTTATGGAGCGCTATGCGCCGAATGCCAAAGATCTCGCCGGTAGAGACGTTGTCGCGCGCTCTATGGTTCTGGAGATTCTCGAAGGGCGCGGATGTGGTCCAGATAAAGATCATGTGAAGTTAAAGCTCGATCATTTGGGTGAAGAGGTTCTAGAGTCTCGTCTCCCTGGCATTTGTGAGCTGTCCCGTACGTTCGCTCATGTGGACCCGGTAAAAGAGCCGATTCCAGTAGTGCCGACCTGTCACTACATGATGGGCGGGATTCCTACCAATATTCACGGGCAAGCCTTGACTGTTGACGCACAGGGCAATGACCACGTTATTCCCGGTCTCTACGCCTGTGGTGAGGTCGCGTGTGTTTCGGTGCACGGTGCGAATCGTTTAGGCGGTAACTCGCTACTCGACTTAGTGGTGTTCGGTCGCGCCTCAGGCTTGTTTATTGAAGATGCGCTGCGACAAGGCATTGAAATGCGTGATGCATCACCGGATGACATTTCCCAGGCCAATGAGCGGTTGGTGTCGTTGAATGCGAACGACAGTGGTGAAAACGTGTCTGCGCTGCGAAAAGAACTCCAGGGCGTCATGCAGAACTACTTTGGTGTCTTCCGCAAGGGCGAGTTTATGCAAGAAGGCATTAAGAAGTTGGCCGACTTAAAAGGGCGTATCGATAACGTTAAACTCGAAGATAAGAGTAATGCGTTTAACACGGCACGTATTGAATGCTTGGAGCTACAAAATTTGTTTGAAACAGCCGAGGCGACCGCTATCGTTGCCGAGGCTAGGAAGGAAAGTCGCGGCGCACACGCGCGGGAAGACTTCACCGAAAGAGATGACGACGAGTGGCTGTGCCATTCGATCTACCACAGAGAAAGTAAGGCGGTGACGAAGCGGTCGGTCAACTTCACGCCAAAGACCGTCGATACCTTCCAACCCAAAATACGCACCTACTAATCTGCGAGGAGATAATAGATGTTGCAGGTCAGTGTTTATCGCTTTAACCCAGAAACCGATGCGTCGCCACAGATGCAGGAGTACCGTGTCGATACGGCAGGGAAAGACCTAATGGTTCTTGACGTGCTTGAGATGATCAAGGCCGATCACGACGCCACTGTGACGTACCGCCGCAGCTGTCGAGAGGGCGTGTGTGGATCCGATGGACTTAATATTAACGGGAGAAACGGACTCGCCTGTATCACGCCTCTTTCGGAAACGGTAAAGAAGAACAAGCTGGTGATTCGGCCGTTACCCGGTCTGCCTGTGGTACGTGATCTAGTGGTTGATATGAGCCTGTTCTATGCGCAGTACGAGAAGATTGAGCCTTATCTTCAGAACAGCACTCCGGCGCCGGCTATTGAGCGATTGCAAACGCCGGAGGACCGGGCGAAGCTCGACGGGCTTTACGAATGTATTCTCTGTGCGTGCTGCTCGACCAGCTGCCCATCGTTTTGGTGGAATCCTGACCGATTTATCGGGCCAGCGGGCTTGTTACAGGCTTACCGATTTCTTGCTGACAGTCGCGACCAGGCGACTGAAGAGCGGCTGTCAAAGCTCGACGATCCCTTCAGCGTGTTTCGGTGTCACGGCATTCAAAACTGCGTCAACGTGTGTCCCAAGGGTTTGAATCCCACGCGCGCAATTGGCCATATTCGCTCTATGTTGCTCAGTAGAGCCGCCTAGGCAGTCCAGTTATACAGCCTATAACCTAAAGTTATATTAGGTAATATTAACGCCACTTTTGTGGCGTTTTTGCTATTTGGACTCTGTTGGTGCATGGGAATTCACTACCGGACAGCGTAAAATATTCCTCGTGATGCGGTAACACATACCAAACAATAAGGCACCGCAAATGACTTCGGGGGAAGTGTGCATGGCAAAGTCGATAGACCTACCCAGCATGGAGCAACAGCGAAGCACGTCGCACCTCTCAGGTGGCAATGCCGCTTACGTTGAGGCGCTTTACGAGACGTACTTAAAAGATCCAAACGACATTCCGCCAGAGTGGCGGGACTACTTCGACCGCCTACCAAAGGTCCAGACCAGTACAAACAATTTGCGCGATCTGCCGCACTCGGTGCTGCGCCAGCAGTTCGCTCGCATCAGCAAAATGCGAGTTCGCACGGAGGCAACCCGCAGTCAGGACTCACAAGCCACTGAATACGAGCGCAAACAGGTTCGTGTGGTGCAGTTGATTTCAGCTTATCGGCAGCGTGGACATCAAAAAGCCAAGCTAGACCCATTGGCCCTGGCGGACCGGGCCCCGGTCGCTGACCTTGAGCTGGAGTTCCATGAGCTCTCAGAGGCCGACCTCGATACGGTGTTTCAGGTGGGAAGTTTATACATTGGCAAGGCAGACGCGACGTTGGCTGAAATTCGAGCGGCGCTTGAGCGGACGTACTGTCACACGATTGGCGCGGAGTTCATGCACATCGTCAATACCGACGAGCGCCACTGGATCATGAGTCGTATGGAGTCGGTGCGGAGCGCGCCTGCGCTGGATCGTGAGACCCGCATTCAAATTCTACGCAGACTGATCAAGGCCGAAGGTTTAGAAAAGTCTTTGGCGTCGAAGTACCCAGGGACTAAGCGGTTTGGTCTTGAGGGCGGCGAGAGCCTGATTCCTATGATGTCTGAAGCGATTCAGCGCAGCGGCGGCTACGGCGCTAAAGAAGTGGTCATTGGTATGGCTCACCGGGGTCGCCTCAATGTCTTGATCAATATTTTAGGGAAGAATCCCAGCGAGTTGTTTGATGAATTCGAGGGGCGAGCGTCTTACTTTGGCTCGGGTGACGTTAAGTACCACCAAGGATTTTCATCGAATATTATGACGCCGGGCGGCGAAGTTCACCTGGCACTGGCATTCAACCCCTCTCATTTAGAAATCGTTTCACCGGTCGTCGAGGGTTCGGTACGTGCGCGGCAAGACCGTCGCAAAGACACGGTTGGCGATACGGTTGTTCCACTGGTAATCCATGGAGACGCCGCATTTGCTGGCCAGGGCGTCGTCATGGAGACGTTTCAGATGTCTCAAACCCGGGGCTATAAAACGGGTGGAACGCTGCACATCGTGATTAATAACCAAGTCGGCTTTACGACGAGTCGTCAAGAGGACGCGCGCTCTGCGGAGTACTGCACGGATGTTGCGAAGATGGTTCAGGCGCCGATCTTCCATGTGAACGGTGACGATCCTGAAGCGGTGGTGTTTGCCACGCAGTTGGCAGTTGATTTCAGAAATCAGTTCAAGAAAGACGTTGTTATCGATTTGGTGTGTTATCGACGTCGGGGGCACAACGAGGCGGACGAGCCTTCGGTGACGCAGCCCCTGATGTACGCCACCATTAAACAGCATGCGTCGACGCGAGACCTCTATGCCAAGCGACTGATTGCCGAGGACGTTTTAACGGCCGATGAAGACGCAGCGCTGATGGAGCGCTACCGGGAGTCTCTGGATCGAGGCGAACCGCTGGTTACGCAGCTAGTCATGGAGCCGAACACCGAGTTATTCGTAGACTGGAAGCCATACCTTGGCCATAACTGGGATATGGACTGCGACACGTCTGTGAGTGCCGCGCGGTTGCGAGAGCTTGCTGAGATTATGGGGCGAGTTCCAGAAGGCTTTGTGCTTCAGCGGCAGGTCAAGAAACTCCTTGAGGACCGAGGGAGAATGGCGGCGGGCGCGCTCGAAATTAACTGGGGCTTTGCTGAGAACATGGCCTATGCGTCTCTTCTGGCAGAGGGGTATCCCGTTCGAATGACAGGGCAGGACATCGGTCGCGGAACGTTCTCGCACAGACATGCGGTTCTGCATGCGCAGAACAAACCGGAGGTACACGTTCCCCTTCAACATTTGTCTGAGTCGCAAGCCAAGTTCGAGATTTATGACTCATTGCTGTCTGAGGAAGCTGTTCTCGCCTTTGAGTACGGCTATGCCACAACGTCTCCCAGTGGGATGGTGATTTGGGAGGCTCAGTTTGGTGATTTTGCCAATGGCGCGCAGGTTGTTATCGATCAATTTATCACCAGTGGTGAATACAAGTGGGCAAGGCTTTGTGGGCTGACCATGTTGCTCCCCCACGGGTACGAGGGGCAAGGTCCGGAGCACTCGTCTGCAAGGCTTGAGCGCTACCTTCAATTGTCGGCGCAAGAAAACATTCAGGTTTGTGTGCCTACAACACCGGCTCAAGTATTTCATATGCTTCGCCGACAGGGTGTCAGGCCGTTGCGAAAGCCACTCATCGTCATGTCTCCTAAAAGTCTCCTACGGCACAAGAGTGCGGTGTCAACGCTCGATGAGCTGGCCAACGGCCATTTCCAGCCCGTCATCGACGATGAGAAGGTGAGCGATAAGTCGCAAGTGACTCGGGTGGTTCTGTGCTCGGGTAAGGTTTTCTACGACCTCGATGCTGCACGCGCCGATCGCGGTGCAGAGCATGTCGCCCTCATCAGGGTTGAACAGCTCTATCCGCTGCCTGAGGAAGAGTTAAAACGCATTCTCGGCGCATTCCCACGGGAGGCTAGCGTTATTTGGTGCCAAGAGGAGCCGATGAATCAGGGCGCTTGGTACTCGATTCAAGATTCAATGCGGCGGTTGGTTTCACTGGCAATGTTTGGTGCTCAGCTTCGTTATGTAGGGCGAACACCTTCAGCATCAGTTTCCGCGGGCTACACCGCGTTGCATGTGCAAGAGCAAGAGGCATTTATATCTGCAGCCCTGGGGTGAAGGGTTGTTAAAACGTGAGTAAAACGGACAATTATCATGAAAATAGAAATCAAAGCGCCGGCATTTCCTGAATCAGTAGCCGATGGTGAGGTGTCGTTGTGGCACAAGAAGGAAGGGGACTTTGTTCAGCGAGACGAATTGTTAGTTGAAATTGAGACTGACAAGGTGGTCATGGAAGTGGTGGCCCCTGAGGCAGGCCGTTTGGATCGCATACTTGTCGAGGTTGGTAATACGATCGAAAGCGAAGCGCTTCTCGCTGAGCTCACACCGGGTGAGGGTTCTGAGTCTGTTGAGTCGTCTACCGAAGCTGCTCCGTCAGTAAGTGCCTTAGCGAGTCCCGATGTCCCGATGGGACCGGCTGCTCGGCAACTTATCGATGAGCACAGGCTGGATCCGCGTGCCATTGCAGGTACGGGTAAAGACGGTCGCATCAATAAAGAAGACGTGGTCAATTTTATGGCCACGGCTCAAGCTGAATCGGCGCCTGCGGCCAAATCTGTGGCGCAGTCTTCTGTGCCTGCACCGGCGGGTGTGGCCACCGGTGTAGCCGAGCCACAAGGTCCGACCAGCGAGCGAGTAGAGCGGCGAGTTCCTATGACGCGGATGCGCGCAAAGATTGCCGAACGTCTGCTTTCCGCGACGCAAGAGACGGCGATGCTGACCACTTTTAACGAAGTGGATATGGCGCCGCTAATGAAGCTTCGCTCGCAGTACAAAGATCAATTTGAGAAGACTCATAACGGGACTCGACTCGGTTTTATGGGGTTCTTCGTGCGCGCGTGCTGCGAGGCGTTGAAGCGATTCCCTGAGGTGAACGCCTCGGTCGATGCGAATGATGTGGTTTATCACGGGTATCAGGACATCGGCGTGGCCGTCTCCACCGACGACGGGTTGGTGGTTCCTGTTTTGCGCGATGCCGACTTTATGAGCATCGCCGATGTAGAAGCTGCGATTAGAGACTTGGGTCTGAAAGCACGAGACAAGAAACTCACCATCGATGAAATGACGGGTGGAACGTTCACGGTGTCTAACGGTGGTGTCTTTGGTTCCCTGTTATCGACCCCCATTTTGAACCCTCCGCAGACTGCAATACTGGGTATGCACACGATCAAAGATCGTCCTGTCGCCGTCGATGGCGCAGTGGTGATTCGTCCGATGATGTACTTGGCGCTGTCCTACGATCATCGCTTGATCGACGGTAAGACTGCGGTTCAGTTTTTAGTCACGGTGAAGGACCTCATTGAGGATCCGTCACGCATTCTGCTTCAACTTTAGGGAGTAAGGTCAACTCATGAGTGACGCTTATACTGTAATAGTGATTGGTTCTGGGCCTGCGGGTTACGTTTGTGCGATTAAGTGTGCGCAGCTGGGTCTCAATACGACGGTCGTAGAGGCTTGGAGCGATGATAAAGGTAAACCCGTCTTTGGTGGCACTTGCCTCAATGTGGGCTGCATTCCGTCTAAGGCGTTGCTCGACAGCTCTCACAAATTTGCCGAAGCGCGCGATGATTTTGCAGTTCACGGTATCGACGTTGGTCGTCCGGCGATTAATGTTGCGAGCATGATGAAGCGCAAAAATAAGGTGGTGACGCAGTTGACCGGCGGTGTGTCGTCCCTCCTTCAGCACAATGGCGTCACCGTCGTTCAGGGGAGTGGCAAACTGCTCGCTGGGCGAAAGGTTGAGGTCACTCACGCTGATGGAACAAAATCGGTTTTATCGGGTGATCACGTGGTGTTGGCTGCCGGGTCTGAGCCCGTCGCTATCCCGCCCGCACCCACCGATGACGCAGTCATTGTCGACAGTACTGGCGCGTTAACCTTTGACGCGGTCCCTAAGCGACTGGGTGTGATTGGTGCCGGTGTTATTGGTCTTGAGCTGGGTAGTGTCTGGGGTCGTTTGGGGTCTGAGGTGGTTTTATTTGAGGCACTTGACGATTTCTTACCCATGATGGACGCGCAAGTCAGTAAGGAAGCCGCCAAAGTATTCAAAAAGCAGGGTCTTGATATTCGTTTGAGTGCGCTCGTGACAGGGACTGAGGTGAAAAATGATGCCGTCACGGTCAGTTACACCGAGAAGGGCGAGAGTAAGACAGAAGCGTTTGATCGACTGATTGTGGCCGTGGGGCGAAGACCCCGTACCAAGGATCTCTTTGCATCAGACTCGGGTGTGACCATGGACGAGCGCGGTTTTGTCTTCGTTAACGACAGTTGCGCCACAGAAGCGCCGGGTGTCTGGGCGGTAGGCGACATCGTGAGAGGTCCGATGCTCGCGCACAAGGGCTCTGAGGAAGGTGTTATGGTCGCTGAGCGAATTCACGGTAAGCCCGTTCAGCTGAATTATGATTGTGTGCCGTCGATTATTTACACGCACCCAGAAATTGCGGCAGTGGGCAAGACCGAGCAAGAGCTCAAGGCAGAGGGCGTCGATTATAAGGCTGGATCATTTCCGTTCGCTGCGATTGGTCGCGCGCAGGCAAGTGGCGAGACCGATGGATTCGTAAAGCTCTTGGCTGACGCGAAGACAGATCGAATTTTGGGGGCTCACGCCATTGGGCCATCGGCCGCGGATCTAGTACAGCAGATGGTCATTACCATGGAGTTCGGTGGGAGCGCCGAAGACCTGCAACTTATGGTTTTTGGGCATCCCACTATGTCAGAAGCTGTTCACGAAGCGGCTCTGGCGGTGGACGGCATGGCCATTCACATGCCTAACAAGAAGCGTCGGTAAACTATTTTTTAAAATCCTGGGCTCATACGGTCAAGGTCCAAGCGTTGCGCGCGCAACGCTTGCGTAAACTCATAAAGGGGGATGTATGAACTTGCACGAATATCAAGGCAAGGCACTCTTCGCGGAATACGGCTTGCCCGTTTCTGACGGAAAAGCTGTCGACACGCCTGAGGCGGCACTGGAAGCTGCGAAAGCGATTGGTGGGGACAAATGGGTGGTCAAAGCTCAGGTCCACGCGGGCGGTCGTGGTAAAGCGGGCGGTGTAAAGTTAGTGGATTCTCCGGCTGAAGCAGCCGCGTTCGCCGAAGCTTGGCTGGGTAAGAACTTGGTCACTTATCAGACCGACGCAAACGGACAGCCAGTGACTAAAATTTTGGTTGAGACGTGTACCGACATTGCGGACGAACTGTATCTCGGTGCCGTCGTGGATCGCGCATCACGGCGCATCGTGTTCATGGCGTCTACCGAGGGCGGTGTTGAGATTGAGAAGGTCGCGGAGGAAACTCCTGAGAAAATTCTGAAGGCAGCCATTGATCCGTTGGCGGGGCCACAGCCCTACCAAGGTCGTGAGCTTGCATTTAAGCTGGGTCTAAAAGGTCAGCAAGTTAAGCAGTTTGTTCATATATTCAACGGCTTAGCTAAGCTTTTTAAAGAGAAGGATTTGGCCCTTATCGAGGTTAATCCGCTGGTCATTACAGACGAGGGGAACTTGCATTGTTTGGACGCGAAGGTTGTTGTCGACTCCAATGCAATGTATCGCCACAAAGACTTGCAGACCATGCATGACCCTTCGCAGGAAGACGAGCGCGAAGCCAGGGCGGCCGAGTGGGAACTCAACTATGTTGCACTGGAAGGCAATATTGGGTGCATGGTCAATGGTGCTGGCCTGGCCATGGGAACAATGGACATCGTGAAACTTCACGGCGGTCAACCTGCGAACTTTTTAGACGTTGGGGGCGGTGCTACAAAAGAGCGCGTGACCGAGGCCTTTAAGATCATTTTAAGCGACGAGAACGTGCAAGCCGTGTTGATTAACATATTTGGCGGGATCGTCCGTTGCGACCTCATTGCAGAAGGCGTTATTGGTGCCGTCAATGAAGTGGGCGTTGAGGTCCCAGTTGTGGTTCGTCTGGAGGGTAATAACGCTGAGCTGGGTCGGGATGTCCTTGCCAAGAGTGGTTTGAATATTATTGCCGCAACAAGTTTGACCGATGCCGCTCAACAGGTTGTCGCTGCCGCAGGAGGTGCTGCATGAGTATTTTGATTGATTCCAATACGCGCGTTATTTGCCAGGGCTTCACGGGCTCTCAGGGTACTTTTCACTCGGAGCAAGCCATTGCTTATGGCACGAAGATGGTCGGTGGTGTAACCCCGGGCAAGGGCGGGCAAGCGCATTTAGGCCTGCCGGTTTTTGACACCGTTTCTGATGCTGTCAGCCAAACCGGTGCTAACGCGTCGGTCATCTATGTGCCCGCGCCGTTTTGCAAGGATTCAATCTTAGAGGCCGCGAATTCTGGTGTAGAGCTGATCGTTTGTATTACCGAGGGCATTCCAACACTCGATATGTTGGATGCAAAGGTGCGCTGTGACGAGCTCGGTGTGCGTCTCATTGGTCCAAACTGCCCAGGCGTTATCACGCCGGGCGAGAGTAAAATTGGCATTATGCCAGGACACATCCATCTTCCCGGCAAAGTTGGTATTGTTTCGCGCTCCGGCACCTTAACTTACGAAGCGGTGAAGCAAACGACGGACGCGGGGTTCGGTCAGTCAACCTGCGTCGGTATTGGTGGTGACCCCATTCCGGGCTCTAACTTCATCGACATCTTGGGTCTGTTCCAAGAGGACGATGCAACAGAGTCTATCGTCATGATTGGCGAGATCGGTGGATCAGCCGAAGAGGAAGCTGCGGCGTTTATTAAAGACAACGTGACCAAACCTGTGGTGTCGTATATTGCGGGTGTAACCGCTCCCGCAGGCAAGCGCATGGGACATGCGGGAGCCATTATTTCCGGGGGCAAGGGAACGGCCGATGAGAAATTTGCAGCGCTTGAAGACGCGGGCGTTAAGACGGTCCGATCACTTGCCGATATTGGCAGTGCCATGGCCGAGATCACAGGCTGGTAGATTGCTGTTAATTTTTCCTAAAGCCCGCCTGGAGCGGGCTTTTTTTATCCAATCAAATTCTATTTTTTTACGGTTTGGGGCTTGAAAAATTTGCTCGATTACCCCATT
>JABIZW010000151.1 GCA_018666295.1 Halieaceae bacterium | reverse complement strand
TTGCCTTTGTCGCTACCGTGACCATCGGTGCTGTAGCCGTACCGCTCAATAGCTGGGGTAAAGCGCAAGAACTGATCCAAGGCCTCGAAGACAGCAAGGCAAAGCTGGTTTTTTGCGACAGTGATCGACTGGCATTTATCCGTGAACTCAATGCCAAGCTGCCCGCGGTAGTAGTCAATGAGTGCGAAGGCCCGCAGGACACCTCACTCAGCGAGATCCGTCAGCGTGCCGTACCGAGCGAACCGTTAATCGCCGACGTGGATCGACACGCCCCGGCAATTCTCATGTTCACATCGGGAACCTCCGGCCGCCCAAAAGGTGCCCTGCTCTCGCATTTTAATTGCTGTCAGGCGCTGATGAACGTCGAGTTCATCGGTGCCGGGACCTACATGACCAATATGGAGGAAATGAACAAGCAGTTAGCCAGTCCCACGCTTCCAAAAACCCTCCTCGCTGTTCCCCTGTTTCACATCAGTGGCTTGCTATCCCAGGCGCTCATCAACCTCCGTTACGGCCGCGCGCTGCACATAATGTACAAGTGGAGCATTCAAGAGGCGCTGCGCATCGTCAAAGAAGAGCAAATCACGGTTCTTATGGGAGCGCCGGTCATGTTGCTCGAACTGTTAAAAAATCAAGCCTTCAGCGACGGGCACGCAGCACACCTCACGAACGTGAGTGCTGGTGGCGCAGCCACACCCGAACTCCTCTCCGAGCTCTATGCCACCAAAACTGGAACGGCCATGTCCGGTGGCGGATGGGGAATGACCGAAACCATGGGATCAGGAGCCGCATTCACAGGTCGCTACTTTACTGAGCGACCGAGCGCATCAGGATTCCCCAGCCCGATCGTGGAGTTTAGCTTCAGAGATGAAAATGGCAAGGAAGTGCCCTCGGGCGAGCCCGGTGAGATATGGGTCCGTTCGTCAGCAGCCATTCAAGGCTATTTCTCGGGTGGCACTGAATCGGATAAACCCATCGATGGCTGGATGGGGACCGGTGATATCGGCTACATCAGCGGCGAGGGCTTGCTGTACATCTGTGGTCGTGTCAAAGACATGATTATCCGCGGGGGAGAGAATATCTACCCTTCAGAAATTGAAGCCTGTCTGCTCGAATATCCAGGATGCGAGGAAGTTGCGGTTGTCGGCATAGAGCATGACACCTGGGGTGAGGAAGTGGGTGCTGTGATCAAATTGCAGGAGTCAGTCGTCGCTGACGCCGATGGCATCAAATCATTCTGTAAAGCCGTACTCGCCGGCTACAAAGTCCCCGAGCACGTTGTATTCACCGACGAACCACTGGCCAGAAATACCCTGCGAAAACTGCTAAAAACAGCCATCAAGGAGCGCTATTTTGACTGAGCCAGACACCCACCGTCTGATTTTTCTGTTTTTTGCAGAACGTCCGACGCGGGAGTCCGCAATGCGCGCGCTAGACGCCTTTTCAGGGGTACAGAACGCGTATCTAGGGACGAGCGATGCACACAGCGACCAAGCGGCTATGTGGACACGAAACCCCACCGGGAAGCTCACCAGCGGGCGTCTGGCGCTCGAGTTCTCAGATGCAGCCATCGACTGGCAACGCGCAGTCGATGTTGCTGCGCAACTCGGAGCGGAAGTCCACTGGTGCAAGGGAGCCACGCCACTGACACCACCACTCCTCACTGAAGAGACATTCAGCGGAACGATGCAACTCTGCTGCTTCGAACGGCGCGAGGGCCTGCCCGACGCGGCGTTAGAGCAAATCTGGTTTCAAGAACATGTGCAGGTCGCCCTTGATACCCAAAACACCCTTGGCTACCGCCAGAATCTGGTACTTCGCTCGTCCCACGATCAGCTCGATGGGATTGTCGAAGAATATTTCTCGATTGAGGCCGCAAATTCACTGACCGCGTTTTTTGCCGACGGCGACGACGAAGTAAAAATGATGTCGAATATCCATGTGCTGACCGAGAGTAGCCAGCGATTACTCGATCTCGAGCGATCGTCGGTTATTCATATGACCGAGCATCGCCTGCGGTGAATCACTGATTGCCCTAAAACCAACCTAACAACGAATGATTGATCACTTACGAGGTTCTTTATGACCGACGCTGATACGACTCACTCTGGATCCCTCCCCCCGCTTCAGGGCAAAGTCGCCTTAATCACCGGCGCGGGCCAGGGCATTGGTCAGGGCATTGCGTTCTCATTGGCGAAGCGCGGGGTGTCCATTGTTGCCGTCGGGCGAACATTGAGTAAATGTGAAAAGACGGTCGCTGATATTGAAGCTCGCTTCAACGGCAAGGCCGTGGCAATCGAATGTGATATCTCGAACCTCGATGCACTTGACGCGCTGGTGTCGAACGCAGTCGCTGCCTTTGGGCGCCTCGATATTTTGGTCAATAACGCCGTCACTACGAGCATCAATACGCTAATGGAGACCACGCTGGAGGACTTTGAAGCGGGACTTCGTGTCGGTCCAATGGCCACCTTGCGACTGATGCAGCTGGCTCAACCGCACCTTATAAAGTCGGGAGATGGCAATATTATTAATCTTGCCACTGCAGCGGCGAAGCGCTGGGACACCTCCACTTATGGCGTTTACGCAGCGCAGAAAGAGGCCATCCGCGCATTGTCGCGCGGCGCCGCCTGTGAATGGGGATCGATGGGTATTCGCACCAACTGTATTTTACCATTGGCGAAGTCCCCTGCCCTGGAAATGTGGGCACAATGGCGCCCAGAAGAGGCCGCCGCTTTTGAGCAAACGGTGCCGATGAAACGCTTGGGCCACTGTGAAAATGATATTGGCGAATTCGTCGCGATGCTGTGCGCGCCCGAATCACGCTATGTCAACGGACAATCCATTGCCATCGATGGTGGTCAGGTCAATATGGGCTGAGGACTGGCGAGTCTGTGACGGCTCGCGACCTTGTATCGACCCTTACTTTTTATCGACCCCTACTTTACGGCCGCGCCACCGTCGACACTGAGCAACTGACCCGTAATGAAGGACGCGCGGTCTGAGGCGAGGAAACACACCGCCTCTGCAATTTCTGAGGGCTCGCCCAAGCGACGCATCACAGCCGCCTGCTTGAGTCCCTCTGCAATTTTGGGCTGCTCCTCAAAATATTTTTCAACGCCTGGTGTTCGAACCACGCCCGGCGAGACCGCATTAATCCGAATTCCTTTGTGTCCATACTCTGCTGCAGCACTTTTGGTGAGTAGATTCACGCCGCTCTTAGCGGCCGCATAAGCGGTGTTATAAGGCTGACCTCGTAATGAAGCGTTGGATGAAATATTTACAATACTGCCGCCCGAGGTCTGCTCCAGCATCGCCTCGATCTCATATTTCATACAGAGAAAGGTGTTGGTCAAACAGAGATCAAGCGTCTGATCAAATACGGCTTTGTCAAAGGTGTGAATAGGGCCTGAGCCACGACTTACCGCTGCGCTATTGCATGCCACATCCAACGAACCAAAAGTATCGACTGCAAATTTAACCATGGCTGAAACACGTTGCTCGTCGCTGACATCGGCCACAAACGTCTTGGCCTCGCCTCCCGCGTTTACAATATCGTTTACCGCCTGTTCTGCTGTCTCTTCATTAAAGTCAACGACAAGCACGCGCGCACCCTCGCTTGCGAGTTTCATCGCAATCGCACGACCGATGCCCACGCCCGCACCCGTTACTAATGCTGTTTTTCCTGCTAGCTCTGCCACCCTGCTTACCACCTGCTTTTTGTAATGGTCAGTTTAGACTAAGTATCTACGCGCGCGCTTATTCCTTGCTCGCGCGCTTCGTTCTATCTTGTGCATAGCCCGGTCCACAAGCCCAAATGGACTAGAGCCGTCGGATTGATGAACCCTGGGCATCAAGGAACCCATTTTGATTACAGACTATTTCAGCCTCGAAGGAAAAAGAGCGCTTGTTACCGGTGCAGGTAAAGGCATAGGTGCTCGTATCGCAACCGCCTTTGCCGAAATGGGTGCCGATGTTGCACTTGTTGCCCGGACACAAAGCGACTTGGATGTCGTAGCCAGTGAGGTCCGCACTCTGGGCAAGCAGGTCCTGACATTTGCTTGCGATGTCACTGACGAAACTGCGCTCGAAGGCGTCGTCAAGGAGCTGACACACGCGTGGGGATCGCTCGACATTCTCATTAACAACGCTGGCGCACCCGGAAAGGGCTATGGTTCGCTGAAAAAAGTCACTAAGGCTCGCTTTGAAAACACTATCGACATCAACCTTACCTCGGCCTATACCCTTACTCATCTTGCATTACCGCTCCTCAAAGCAGCCCCACAGGGAAGCATCGTTAACGTGTCCTCTGCATTAGGCTGGATGGTCGATCGGAATTTCGCGGCCTACGGCGCAGCGAAAGCCGGCATGGATCAAATGACACGGATTCTCGCTTATGAATTGGCGCCCAATATTCGTGTCAACGGCATCGCTCCCGGCGCCATAGAAACGCCAAGCACGGCGTTCATTACACAAAATGAAGACATGTATAACGCGACCGTCCGGTGGATACCGCAAGCACGTTTGGGGAAGCCTGACGACATCGCACTGGCGGCGCTTTACCTCGCGTCTGCTGCATCAGGCTTTGTCAGTGGAAAGATACTCGAAGTCGATGGTGGCATGGCGGCATTACCCGGAACGGCAATCGAAGCAAACTTCGCGCGGACCATGACGGATTGAGCCGGCACTGACGAGAATAGGAGATAACAGTGGGAACTTACGTTTTAACAGGTGGCGCTACCGGTATCGGCGCAGCCATCAAGGAGAAACTTCGCGCTCAAGGACACCGTGTTGTCGTCATTGATTTAAAGGAAGGTGACTACCTCGCAGATCTGGGAGATCCCAAAGCGCGCCAGGCCGTCATTGCAAAAGTTGCCACTGAAGTCCCCGTTATTGATGGGCTTATTACCTGCGCCGGTGTGGCCTCTCAGTTCCCGGATGCAGGAAAAATTTTGCAGATTAACTATTTCGGTACGACCGAGGTCATCGAAGGACTGTCGAGTAATATCATTTCGGGCGGTCGCGTTATCGCCATTAGCTCGAATTCTGCCCCTATGAGCACTCGCCCAGACCTTATTGAGATGATGCTGGAGCATTCAGAAGAGAAGGCAGTGAATTTAGGCAGCAGCCTGCACGGTCACGAATGCTATGCCAGCAGTAAAAGCGCTATTGCGCGCTACATGAGAAGAAAAGCGCCGGATCTCGCGCAACGAGGCATATCGTTCAACGCGCTAGCACCGGGGTATATTTCCACACCGATGACGCAGAGTGTAGAACGTGACCCGGAATATGGCCCGCTGATCAAGGCCTTCGTGGACTCTATACCCATCGGGCGGCCAGGGCAGGCGGAAGACGTCGCCAATCTCGCCATGTTTCTTCTATCGCCCGAAGGCGCCTATGTGGCTGGGTCAACCCTCGTTATCGACGGCGCGCACGACGCCATGATGCGTCCAGATGCCAACTTATAAAAACTAATCGCGCCGTCGATACACCAATTGCGCACTGTATACTCGCCGTTGTGCCGGCGATGGAGAGATCCCCACATGAGAACTCACTGTTCAGTAAAAACATGTATTGAGCGCACGATGTCAGCGTGGGTTATCGTACTGTGTATGCTGGGAAGTCTTTCTGCTCAGTCAAGCGAAGCGCCCTGTGCCGTCTCATCCGACACAAAGCTCCCGTTTTTCGGTGATCTCCATATTCACACGCGATACTCGTTCGACTCCTATCTTTCAAACCAAAAAAATGACCCTGATGGCGCCTACGAGTATGCGAAAGGACGAGTCATCACCCTTCCCAACGCCTACGGTGAGCAGACCGTCTCAGCGCAGATTGACCGCCCCATAGATTTTGCAGCGGTGACCGACCATGGACAGTTTTTAGGGGAAGTGGCTCTGTGTGATAGTGACTGGAGCCAGGCCGCGTGGTGGGCTCCCGTCTGCCTAATGTCCCGGGCGCAGAACTTGTGGATACAACTGTATGCAGCGTCACTCTGGACTGTTTCGGGCGGTATGGAAGGCAAAGCGCCCGAGCGTGGCATGGTTTGCGCTCTAGGCGACTGTGAGACTTCAGCCCTGTCCGTATGGGGGGATATTCAAGCGGCGGCAGAGCGGCACTACGATCGCTCTGAGGACTGTTCATTCACCACATTTGTGGGTTACGAATACACTCAGGGGCAAGAGATGGCCAACTTGCACCGCAATGTCATTTTCCGAAACAAAGCCGTCACTGCGCGACCTATTTCAGTCTTTGAAACCGAGAGCTCCGTACCCGAGCTCTGGCGACAATTACGCACCCAGTGTTTGGACGCTGACGGACAGTGCGACGTGATGGCCATACCGCACAACCCTAATTTGGGCGGTGGTTTAATGTTCCCGGACCCGGCCAGCGAACAAGAGGCGATTGACCGCTTAGAGATCGAACCACTGGTCGAACTGGTGCAACACAAAGGCGCTTCCGAGTGCCGTTTTGATCGGCTCGCAGGCGTGGGCATCGATACCGAAGACGAGCTTTGCGCCTTCGAACAGATTCCTTCAGACAATCTTGCCATGCTGGGCAGTGTCAATGGGAAGATGTGGTCTGACCGAGGTTTACCCGTTGACGTCACTCAGTTCCATCGTCGCAACATGATGCGAAACGTCCTTAAAGATGGCTTAGCGTTAGAGCAAGCGTCCGGTGTGAACCCGTTCAAGCAAGGCTTCATTGGAAGTACCGATACCCACACGGCGACCTCTGGTGGCGCTATGGAGAAGAACTACGTCGGTCACCTTGGCTCTCGCGATGCAACCTTTCGAAACCTTCAGGATCACTTCGTATCAAATCCCGGTGGCTTGGCTGTCGTTTGGGCAAAAGAAAATCGACGCGACGCGATTTTTGATGCCATGCGAGGTCGTGAAACCTACGCCACGTCAGGCACTCGGCCAATCGTCCGATTTTTCGCTGGGGACTACGAGACTGATCTCTGCGATGACCCGCAGGCACTTGAAAAAGCCTATGCGTCAGGTGTTCCCATGGGCGGCGTTTTAATACGCACGCCAGATGACAGCGCCCCTCGTTTTTTTATCAGCGCACAGCGTGATCACGGCACTGAATTACACCCGGCAAACCCGTTAGAACGCATTCAAATTATCAAGGGCTGGGTCCATGCAGATGGCACAACAAGTGAGCGTGTGGTCGACGTGTTGGGCAGTGAGACCGAGGGACTTGGGGTCGATATGAACAGCTGCGCCGCGACGGCGGTCGGCCACGCCAATTTATGTACGGTGTGGGAGGACCCCGACTACAGCGAGGGCGAATCGGCCTTTTACTACGCTCGAATACTGGAGACACCCAGTTGCCGTTGGAGCACATTGCAATGTCAGGCCGCTAACGTGAACCCATTTTCGGAGAGCTGCAGCGCTCAGGCCGACGTCGCCAATCAACAGGCTAACGCGCAAGGCAACTCGGGTGATCTGTATGGCATCTGTTGCACCAATCCTGAGCGCGACCCGTTCTATTCGCCCACGGTTCGTGAACGAGCTTGGACGTCGCCTATTTGGCTGTCGAAGACGCGTTAGCCAGATGAAGAAATACGGGGACCTCGCCGCCCCCGTCGACTTCTAAGTTTGCGCCGCTAATGTAGGCCGCTCGATCAGAGCACATCATCAGTACGGCATTGGCAACATCCAAAGGCGACGCCATTCGCTTCAGCGGCAGCATGTCTGCGACGCGTCTAAAGCCCTCGTCGCCACCGTAATGCTCAATGCCTGCGTCGTTGTGAACAAGACCCACAATCAACGCATTCACACGAATACGCGGACCCCACTCCATAGCGAGCGACTTCGTAACGTTAAGTAGACCCGCTTTCGCCGCGCCGTAAGCCGCCGTACCCGGTGACCCACGCGCACCACTGACGCTCGCAATATTGACGATGGATGCGACGTCATTGGCCTTTGTCAGCAGCGCATGCGCCTGTTGCGACAGAACGAGTGGCGCCAGCAAGTTCAGCGATATGATTTTTTGCGTGAGTTCTGGGGAGGCATTCGCGGCGGCGACGGGTGGGCCACCCCCGGCATTGTTCACCAGGATATCCAAGCACCCAAATCGCTGGCTAATGTGATCAATCAGTCCTTGCGAGGCAACAGCATCGCGAAGATCAGCGGCGTAAAACGCGGCGCGATTACCGTCACTCTCGATGGGCCGTGAGGGCTCGCGACGTCCTACCGCAACCACCCGGGCGCCCTCAGACAACAAGGCTTCGCAGATCGCTCGCCCAATGTGGCCGGCCCCACCGGTGACCAAGCAAACTTTACCGTCAAGCTCTGACATTCTTGTCTCCACAACGTCTGCATTGTCAAAGGTAGCGTCCTCTGAACCCTCGCACCAGCCCTTTGCGGCGTCATCGTCTGAAACGATGATGCCTTTGCGAAAGAATATGGCACAGTATGCGCCTAAACCTGTTCGCCCTCAGCACACAATGTGTCTTTAGCGAACACTCTTTTGAACCCCATCGCCCCAACCAGGAGTCCAGCATGTCAAAGACCATTATTGAATCCCCAGCAGACCTTTACGATCTTGTGGGTAAAACATTGGGGCCTAGCCCTAGCATGGAAATTACTCAGGCGCGTATCGACCAGTTTGCCGAGGCGACCGGTGATCATCAATGGATTCACGTCGATCCCGACATGGCCGCAAAAGGACCCTTCGGTGCGACCATTGCGCACGGCTACCTGACGATGTCTTTGGCCGCCAAATTCATGCCTGAAATCATTGAGGTCAAAGGCATTTCGATGGGCGTCAATTACGGCACAGAAAAAACACGCTTTCCGTCACCGGTTCGCGTCGGATCTAAGCTCTCGGCAACCGGCACCGTGTTATCGGTGGAAGAAGCGAAAGGTGGCATCAAAATGGTGTTCCAAGTTGTCATCCAGGCAGAAGGCGCCGAAAAGCCCGCCTGCATTGTCGACTCGATCAGCGTTTATTTCCCTTAGCGCGGCAAGCGGGTGTCAAACCTTGAACACCCGCTTCGCGTTCTCGCGAAGGAATTTTGGCCAAACTTCGTCTTTAAATGGCACGTCTGGCATGTCACTGAAAATGCGCTCCAGTGACAGCCCCATTGGGAAGTATCCGGCGTACATGATCTTGTCGGCACCCCGCGTATTGGCAAAGTGAATAATATCCTTCGGGTAATGCTTGGGTGCGAAGGCACTGGTCATGTAATACAAGTTTTCGTATTTGAGCATCAGCTTCCAAGCAAGATCAGTCCATGGCTCACCACCGTGCTTCATGACCACTTTAAGCTCGGGGAAAAACCAACAAATCTCATCGAGGTGCTCAACCTTTTGCGGCTCCATTGGAATACGAGGTCCAGGGACACCAACACAGGGGCAAAATGGAATATCCAGGTCAATGCACGTCACAAAAATCGGGTACCACTTCTTGTCGGCCAGAGACACCTGCGGGCATAAACCCGAAGGAAAGGCGTTCACCGACTTGATGTCGTATTCCTCTTTTAAACGACGGATCTTTCTGACTTCATCCATCCCGTTATTGGGGTTGCAGTCATAGGAGGCAAAGAAGCGATCTGGATGATTTTTAACCGCCTTACACTGTGTCTCATACTGCCCTTCGTCGACGCCCAGCATCGCTTTTTCAATGTTGAATTCGTCCATTTTCTCAAGGGTATAGGCAATGTAATCATCACGCTTACCCACCTTGGGAAGGTCTTTGAACATGTACTGCGCAGGCATCTTGAACATTTGTCGGCTTTGCTCGTCCATCAATAAAGGTCGAATAAAGTCGTAAAAGTTAGACGTGTCGTCGTTGGGTACAGCCAACATCAAATCAATAATCGGCACGTATGTCGGCATCGGCATAAAACTATCCTTGCTCAGTAGTGAGTGGGGGGTACGTTACTCGTAAGACGCCATTTATGCATCACCCGAAAGTGGGGGGTAGTCGGTGTAACCGGCCGAACCCTCGCCACCGTAGATCGTTCGTTTGTCCATCTTATTAAAGGGACCGCCCTGCTTAAATCGTTCAACGAGGTCAGGATTTGCGATGTAAAGCCGGCCAAATGAGACTGCGTCGACACGGCCCTCACCAATACTCTCCTCCGCTTCGGACGCGGTGTAACTGTCACTCCCAATGACTGCGCCCGAGTAGTTGGCGCGGGTGAGCGCTAGGCTATCAATGCCCGTCGAGGGCATGCGTATGGCATGTACCCAGGCAATACCGACCCGCTCGGCGAGCTGCAACAGGCCCGCGTAGGTCGCCTCAGGTGTTGCATCAATGTGGTCGTTGTAGGGATTGCCGGGAGAAATCCTAAGCCCGACGCGAGCCACACCAATAACATTCGCTAAAACGTCGATAACGCGTTCTATGAATCGGAGCCGATTAGCGAGCGAGCCGCCGTACTCATCCTCGCGCTGATTACTCCCCGATGCCAAAAATTGTCCGGGCAAGTAACCCGACGCGCAATGAAGCTCGACGCCGTCAAACCCTGCGCTGACGCAGCGCTGCGCAGCCCGCCCGTAGTCTGCCACGACCGCGTCAATATCAGCCAGCGACATAGGCTCCGGCGTTGGCATCGCCTTCATCCCATCGGCCGTGAAAATTTCTGCCTGCGCGGCAATGGCCGAAGGCGCCAGCATACGGGTCTTGTCTGACTTGTTGTCAGGGTGTCCGACACGACCGCAGTGCATGAGCTGGCAAGCAATCAGTCCTCCACGGTCGTGCACCGCTTGCGTGACGCGTGACCAGGCGCCCACATG
>JABIZW010000157.1 GCA_018666295.1 Halieaceae bacterium | reverse complement strand
GCGTCGATGAAAGGTTTTGACTCGCACCCGCGTCGCCACTCTCTCTCAGGCTCAACAGCTGGCTGACTTTCATCTCAACGCGCGACAATTGAGCGCTCGCCGCATCATTATTACTCGCCATTTGACGACGCGCTTCGCCTGCTGGCGACAACGCAAACTGAAACAGTACAAACAGGAACAAAAACCCGGTTAGGAGCATGAGTGCCATTTGATCTCGGGGGGACTGTGCTGCAAACCATGCGCGCATTAGGACACCTCCACTCTTAATCGAGCCCGAACGTCATCGCCCCTCGCGCTGGATGTTTCAAGGGTCGCCTTAAGCCCTTTCCCTTCGAGTGCTTTTCGAATTTCCTCAACTGCAGAAAAGTTTTCAGCGGTCAGATTGAGACGAAGTTGACCGGCGCTGTAATTGATCGATGTGACTCGCCCGCTGTTCGAGATCGTTGCCGTTACAACGTCGACAAGACGTGGTGTAAACGCAGAAAGACCCTCTTCGCCAGTAAAGTCGGCAATCTGTCGGTCTAATTGCTTCTCGACATCAACCACAGCACCGCGTGGATTCGCTCGCCGATAGGTTTGTTGAATCGCTGAGCGCAGCTCCAGATTGTGTGACTGCAACTTTTGGAATTGGCCAAGATCAGCAACCAACTGCAAGGTGATGGCCACACAAGCCGCTACGGCAACGGTCCTCCAAAGACCCCACCACTTGTTCAGTGGTAACGCAGGCGCAAACGCCCCTTGACGCAAATTAAGGACTGGACGCGTATCAGCGAGCAGAAGAAGTGCTCCCCATCCCCCTTGGCGCCAGTCTACAAGGGCTTGCTGCTCGTCACTCAAATGAGCAACTACAGCCGCTTGGTCAGTGCCATACATCACGATTTTTTCGGGCGGCTCTGCCAAAGAATCCAGTACAACCGACAAGAGCGATAAATCCACGCGCGCGCCTTCAGAGTCGCTCCAGCGTAAGACCACTGAATCGCCCTCTACCACAGCACAACACTCGTCTGGCTCTCTCGGTAAACACAAGGCTTCCGGCGCAAAAAACTTGAGGCTCTCCGCTTGGCTGAGCTGCTCAATCCATGCAGAGAGATTATCGCGCCGCGTGAAGGCGACTAAATAATGCTCGTCGGTCAGAGGTGCAGATACAAAGTGCAAGTCGTCGACATCCTCGGCGACCTGCTCTTCCATCATGAACGGCAATGATTTTGCCAAGTGTTTCCGCTCTTGAGGTGTAACCTCGAGGGAAGTTGTCCGAACAGCATCACTGGGAAGCCCAACGATCGCTGATTCTGGATACACAGTGTCAGCGGTGACGACTTCAGCGCTGATGGCACCAGCCCGCCAGAGCATCGGCTCACCATCATGCCAAATGATCACACTTGAGTTTTCGACGCGCATGTTAGATCGCGGACCTCTTTGTACGACGTGTTAAGTATAGTGACTCAAATGCTCGACGTTGACTGCTCATCACAGCTCGCCTTCGGTCCGATGGACAACAGACACCGCTCGGCCCTGACGATGCAACACACTGTACAGGCGACGTTCTCGGTCGGCAATCTCAACGCGCGCATCGAGTAGGAACCAGTCGGACTTTACGCCAATCATCTTTCGCAAGTCAGTCGTTGTGGCATTTGTAAACATGGGATCTTCAATAAAGCCATCAACGTCCGTGATCATGCCCTCGTTTCGAAGTTCCACAATGCGCGCGACCTGTTGCCCAGAGAGGGGTTCGAACGCATCGTCGCCACTCAATGCGGCAAGCAACTCAGGCGGCGCCGTCAAAATATTGATCTTTCCCCCGTCGGCCGGCCACACGGTTAAAAACGGTGCAATGAGACGGTAAAGGTCCGGTGTCATGCCATCGACCGCTCGAACCTCGCTAACACTTGCGATCGATCGATTAGGCGCTCGGTAGGGAAACGCCGACGACAAATAGACTTCATTCTCCGCCCCGTCCATTCGTGGACTGCGGTCTGCATCGATAAAGTCGGTCATACGCTCAACCAAGCGAGTGGCCTCCGCGCGGCTGAGCTCCGCCTCCTCAATCGACAACAGCAACCGCAGTAAAACGCGCTGCTCGGCATTAAGTCGCTGCGTCTCGCCGTCGCGCTCGTCGGCATCGGCCGGCGCCGCGCCTAAGGGGGTGTTGGGATCTCGTGCTTGATTTGCGGCCTCGACCAAACCGTTGATATTGAAGCGCCCCTGCAAATCGTAAATATCACCCCGCAAAAAGCCAATGCCGTCGAGTGGATAAGGGGCTTGGGGCTGAGCCCACATTTCTTGCAATGAATCCAACGGAGCATCTTGCTTTGCGTCCTCGTCAGCATCAAATCGCAGCACCAACTCCGCAAGCGTTTCAGCACCCAATAAAAAGGACCACCCCTGTTCAGCAAAAAACGTGTTCGTGCTCCTCTGCAGTTGCAAGTTGAAATCGCGCTGCACGCCCACCATCAGTGTTGCAGCAATTGCGAACACCAACAGCGCGATCACTAACGCGGCGCCGGCTTGTGATTTATTGGAAGGCGGGCATGACATAAAGTCGCTCCAGTTCACCCCAGTCCTCAAGGGAAAGTCTCACCTCCAAGGCAGCGGGGGGTTCCATAATCTTGTCGGTAAAGCCCACCTCTGAAATCCAGTTTTCCTGCCAAAAACGCCGGTCTATGGTT
>JABIZW010000228.1 GCA_018666295.1 Halieaceae bacterium | reverse complement strand
TGTCACAGTGTTCGCTTATCCAGCAAAGGGATTGGCACAGAACAGCTTGAACTGATCGTACAACGTCTTTTTAACGCCACTCCGCTGTTTCGAATTGACAGCGACAGCGTCTCAAACCTCAGTGCCCTTCAAAGTGTTTTAAATCAAATCAAAGAGGCATCGAGCGCGATTCTTTTGGGGACACAAATGCTGTCAAAAGGGCATGACTTCCCCCGCGTGACCTGTGTGGTGGTGGTCGATGCAGACGCCCTACTGTTTAGCCCCGACTTCCGTGCAGAAGAGCGCTTACTGCAATTACTTGTCCAGGTCTCTGGACGGTCAGGCAGAGCTCATTTACCCGGCAAGGTGCTCATTCAAACGCGCAATCCCGATCACCCGTTAATTCAGCAGATACTGGATCGACCGTACTCTGAACAAGCGCATGAACTACTGGCTCGCAGACGCGCCTTAGGTCTACCCCCAAGTGGCGCGCTGGGGTTGATTCGCTGCGACAGTAAAACCGAAGTTGACGCCATCGAGTTTTTAACGCAACTCACAGCGAAGATCACCGTCTCGCAAACCGTGAGAGTGATGGGCCCCATGCCGACACTGATGACGCGGCGCGCGGGACTATACCGCTACCAAGTCATTGCCCACAGTCAATCGAGAAAAGAGGTGCATGCGGTGTTGCAACAAGCCGTTGAAATAGGCTCGCAACTTAAAATCGGTCGAAAAATGAGTTGGTTTGTAGAAATCGATCCAACGGAAACGCTGTAACACGATACACTACACGCCCATGAGCCCAAGGCCTTAGTAGCCCCAACAAATCAAGCGATATACATGAAAGATCAGGTCGTTACATTAATTGAACAAGCCATTGAGGCGTTGAAGGTCGAAGGTCTGTTGCCTAAAGAGACAACCCCACCACCTCAGGTCGACCACACTCGCAATCCCGAACATGGCGATCTTGCTACTAATATGGCAATGGTGCTTGCAAAGCGGGCAGGTTTACCTCCTCGTGATTTAGCCCAAGCCATTATCGAACGGCTCCCGACCAATAACGTTATTACTCACTGCGATATCGCAGGTCCTGGCTTTATTAACTTTCATATTTCTCAAGCTAGCAACCTCGCCATTGTTGAAGCAGTGCTCTCTCAGGGAGCGACGTTCGGTCAGTCTGAACACGGCAAAGGAAAGCGTGTGCAAGTTGAGTTTGTGTCAGCCAATCCAACGGGGCCGTTGCATGTCGGTCATGGTCGTGGTGCCGCCATTGGCGACGCGATATGTCGACTTCTCGAAAATGCAGGCTGGTCCGTGCATCGAGAGTTTTACTACAACGATGCAGGACAACAGATCAGTAATTTAGCCCTCTCCGTCAAAGCACGTATCGATGGACGCGAACCCTCTGATGACAGTTGGCCCAAGGACGGCTACCAAGGCAACTACATTAAAGATGTTGCAGCTGCGTATCTGGCGAAGGAAACCGTCAACGCAGCAGACCGTCAGGTGGTGGCGTCGGGTAACGCCGACGATCTAGACGATATTCAGTTATTCGCCGTCGCTTGGTTACGCCGAGAGCAAGACGACGACTTGCGAGCGTTCGATGTTAATTTCGACCACTACTTTCTCGAATCTTCGCTGTATAAATCGGACGCCGTTCAAAAAACCGTCGATGCCTTGATCAGCAATCAGCACACCTACGAACTCGATGATGCGCTGTGGTTAAAAACGACAGAATTTGGCGATGACAAGGACCGCGTCATGCGAAAGCGTGATGGTGGTTACACTTACTTTGTTCCCGATGTGGCGTATCACCTCGATAAGTGGGAGCGTGGATTCGAGCGCGTTATTAATGAACAAGGCGCCGACCACCACAGCACCATCACGCGCGTACGCGCTGGACTGCAAGGGCTCGAAACCGGTATTCCTAAAGGCTGGCCAGAGTATGTACTGCATCAAATGGTCACAGTCATGCGCGATCAAGAGGAAGTAAAGCTCTCCAAGCGTGCGGGAAGCTATGTCACGTTGCGCGACCTTATTGATTGGGTTGGCCGTGATGCTACCCGCTATTTCTTGACCGCCCGAGCAGCGACATCGCAGCTCACTTTCGATATCGATCTCGCACGCTCTAAAAGCAATGAAAATCCGGTTTATTACATTCAATATGCACATGCGCGCATTTGCAGCGTTCAGAAAAAAGCTGTCACGCACTTCGGCCAATGGGTATCCGCAGACGGGCTCCCCTATTTAGACCAGTTACACCACAGCGAAGAGCAGTCACTGGCGTTGTCGCTCAGCAAATACCCCGAGGTTGTAGCTGGCGCAACCTTGCGCCTGGAGCCTCATGCAGTAGCCAACTATCTGCGCGATGTCGCTGCTGAGTTCCACTCCTTCTACAATGCGCACAAGATCATTGATGACAATCGAGGCGTCAGTCTCGCACGGCTGTCGTTGGCAACCGCTACCCAACACGTTATCGCTAACGGCCTGCGAATTTTGGGTGTCTCCGCACCCGAGGTCATGTAACGATGGCCGCTCCCCAAAAGAGTGTTAAGCGAAAGCGTCCAACAACGAGCGCCACGCGGCGCACGCCGGCGCACAGTAAGAAAAAGCGGTCGGAAGATCCACTCTTTAACTCATCGCATATCAGCGGGTTTATCGTCGGTGCAATGACTGGGGCCGTTGCAAGTCTGGGCATTATCGCAGGGATCAATCCAGCGGCCCTACCGCAGGCGATCATATCAATTCAAGAAACCCCATCTGACGTATCACCGCAGCCGAGCTTTACCTTCTTTGATACGTTAAAGGACGAGTCACTGAGTACACAGTCAATGCCGCCGAGTCCGGTCAGCCCATCCGAATACTCCAAGTATGTGCTGCAGGCGGGCTCTTTTAGGGCTGTTGCGGATGCCGACAGGCGTCGTGGCGAACTGGCGCTGTTGGGACTAGAGTCCTCCATTGAGGAAATGCGTGTCGACAGCGGATCATGGCACCGAATTTACATTGGGCCGTTCAGCAGCCGGTCAGAGATGGCCAAGGCCAGGAGCCTCGCGGCTCAGTCAAATATCGAAACCCTTCTTCTCAAGCGATCAGACTAGCGTCGTAGCGACAATCACAATGACCCAAACTGCCCCAGAGTCTTTAAAATACAGTGTCAGTCGGCGCGAACTATCGGTGACGTTTGCCGACTCTGATCCGGCGCAGTTGGGGGCAGAACTCTTGCGGGTACTGTCACCATCGGCAGAGGTTCAGGGACACGGCCCCGGTCAGGAAACCCTCCAAAGTGGGAAATCTCAAGTCCAAATCGTCGATATTCAAGCGGTAGGACATTACGCCGTGCAACTGACTTTTGACGACGGGCACAGCTCCGGACTGTACACTTGGACGTATCTAGCGCACTTGGCTTCAAACCAAGATCGGCTTTGGAACGAATACTTGGGAAAATTGGCGAACGCAGGCGCATCGCGAGACCCTCACACGGACATCGTCAGAGTCATTGGTTAGCGTCGGCTGTTTTACACATTAGGGAACTATGATGAGTACACACGATAAGGTCACAGACGACACGACCGACTTTGGGTTCGAGCGCGTAAAAACGGGTGAGAAAGCGGGTCGTGTGCGTGAAGTATTTGACTCCGTAGCCGCGCGCTACGACGTCATGAATGACCTTATGTCAGGCGGTATGCACCGGCTTTGGAAACGTTTCACCATCGAGCTAAGCGCGGTTCGACCTGGGCAAACGGTACTCGACATTGCGGGTGGCACAGGCGACCTCGCCGCAAAATTTTCAAAGCTTGTGGGGGCCGATGGCCATGTCGTACTTGCCGATATCAACGCCGCAATGCTCTCCGTGGGGAGAGACCGTCTTATCGATAAAGGCGCTCTTGGCAATATTAGCGTCGTTCAAGCTGATGCACAGTACCTACCCTTTGAGGACAACAGTATTGACTGTATTACCATCGCATTTGGCCTTAGAAATGTAACTGACAAGAACAAAGCGCTTGCGTCAATGCATCGTGTCTTGAAACCAGGTGGTCGCCTCTTAGTGCTGGAGTTTTCAAAACCGGTCTCCCCATTCTTATCCAAAATTTACGACACCTACTCGTTCTCTGCACTGCCCGCGATGGGCAAAATCATCACCGACGACGCAGACAGCTACCGCTATCTTGCCGAGTCCATCCGCAAACACCCTGACCAAGACACCCTCCTTAATATGGTCGAAGATGCCGGTTTCGTAGATTGCCGCTACCACAATATGACCGGTGGAATCGTTGCAGTTCACCGAGGTATTAAAGGCTAGTGACAATGCAGCACGATCCCGCAGTCATCGCCGGCGTTTGCCTGGTCGCAGAAGCTGCGATTGCACGTGCCATTGCGTTGTCGCCGGGCACAGCGCGGCAACTTGAGGAACTCCATCCTGTTGAGCTTGCCATTGTCTGTACAAATCCAGCGATCGACGTCTTTCTGGTCATTAACAGCGACGGTGAGATTAACGTATCAAGCTACCGAGAGACGGAACCCACCGTTTGTATATCAGGATCTTCGAGCGCATTTCTTAAAGTCGCCACCGCATCCGATCCGGCAGCCGCACTGATCAATGGCAACATTAAAATCACCGGTGATACCGCTGTACTCATGACGTTACAAAATGTACTCAGTGACCTGAATATCGACTGGGAGGCGCCCATGGTCGACCTTCTTGGTCCGATCGTTGGACATCAACTTGCGAACCTCATACGGGGGTTAACCAGCGCATCCAGAGTCGCGCACCAAAGTGCGCGTCGTCAGCTGAGTGAATTCATCCTTGAAGAGGGGCGCCTATCGCCGCCGAGAGCGGAATTGGACGACTTTTTAGGATCTATCGATGACATGGTACTGCGTGTTGACCGGGCTGAGTCGCGACTAAAGCGCTTGAAAAACCGTGTGAATATTTTGACCGGAGCGAGTACGTGAGACGCGCCATTGCATTTCTGACCACCGCGCGCAGGCATCGATTAGGGGTGTTTTTGCCGCAAGGCTCAAGCAAGGTGCTTCGCTGGCTACTGTCGAGCAAAGAAACCGCGGACTCAGCACCTCGCGGTGAGCGCTTAAGATCAGCACTTGAGTCATTAGGGCCCGTACCCATTAAGTTTGGCCAGCTGCTGTCCACCCGCCGAGATCTACTGTCCGATGAAATTGCAGACGAACTGGCGTTACTGCAAGACAATGTTGCTCCGTTTTCATCCGAGACGGCCGTCAATATTATCGAGATGCAACTCAAACAATCGATTGCCACAGCCTTTCGCGATTTTGACTCAACACCCCTTGCGGCGGCGTCGGTGGCACAGATTCACGGGGTCACGTTGAACGACGGCGAAGCCGCGGTCATCAAAGTCTTACGACCCGGAATCGAGAAACAAATTGCAGCGGACATTCGGCTCTTTAAGCGCCTAGCTTGGGTGGTAGATCGGTTTTCTGAGGACCTTCGACGACTTCGACTACCAGAAATCGTAAAAGACTATGAGGTCACGATATTGGCCGAACTGGACTTACGACGCGAGGCTGCCAATGCGTCGCTGCTGAAGAAGAACACGGCTCAGCGAAAGCTCGTGTTTGTACCCACCACTTTCTGGGACTACAGCACGCCCAAGCTCATGGTCTCAGAACGAATCTCCGGTATCCCCGTGGGTGACATTGATGCGCTGCATGATGCCGGGGTCAACATGAAGATCCTTGCTGAACGCGGCGTAGAAATATTCTTTTCTCAGGTGTTTGATGACTGCTTCTTTCACGCCGATATGCACCCCGGCAACATCTTTGTTGATGCAACAAACCCCGATTTACCAACGTACATCGCGATCGACTGTGCCATTGTCGGACAGCTGTCCCGCGACGACCAGTATTACGTGGCACGTAATCTACTTGCTATTTTGCAGCGCAATTACAGGCTGGTGGCAGAGCTGCACATTGAAAGCGGCTGGGTTCCCGCATCGACGCGTATTCAAGACTTTGAATCCACCATTCGCATGCTGTGTGAACCTATTTTCGATCGCCCATTGCACCAAATTTCTCTCGGACACATGCTGGTAAATCTGTTCAAAGCCGCATCAAGTTTTGATATGAAAGTTCAGCCTCAACTCGTATTACTTCAAAAGACGCTCCTCAATATTGAGGGACTGGGTCGACAACTCTACCCCGAGCTCAACCTTTGGGAGACGGCTAAACCCTTCTTAGAGGATTGGCTCAAACGGCAATACAGTCCAGTGAACATAGTGAAACAACTCCAGCGTGATGCACCCGCCTTCATTCATCACGCCTCTCAGTTGCCAGAGGTCATTCCACAGTTTCTGGCCCTGCAGCGACAAGCCCTTAACGACACGCCCAGTCAGCGTTCTTCAAAAGTAGGGGCCGACTTATTCATCGGCTCCGGCCTCACGATCCTGATCATGACCCTCGCGCTCGATCTTCAATCCGGAGGGTATACGGCACTGGGCGTACTGCTTCTGACAGCAGGACTCCTCACTCGCAGCAAGTGATCGTAGAGCCATGGCGTGGCATACTGTGGTGATGACGGCCAATGACCAGACACCGATACCCCAGACGATGCAGCCCAATTGGAATGCGGACGGACTGTTGCCTGCTATTGCACAAGATGCCCACACGGGTGAAGTGCTGATGATGGCTTGGATGAACGAGGAAGCACTCCGCCTGACGTTGAGCGAAAAGCGAACCGTCTACTGGTCACGGTCGCGCAAGTCTTTGTGGCGAAAAGGGGAAACGTCGGGCAACGTTCAAGAACTGATTGACGTGCGGCTGGACTGCGATGGCGATACACTTTTGCTTAAGGTCCATCAAGCGGGCGAAGGTGCGTGTCACACAGGACGTCGACATTGTTTTTTTTACGAGCCCCAAGACAATCAATGGGTCTTCGGAGCAAGCGACTGTGACTGACCTGTTGAACGCTATCGCGGCGGTCATTGAGGAGCGGCGAACATCGGACCCTGATACCTCCTATGTCGCAAGCCTCAACCAAAAAGGCCTCGATAAGATCTTGGAAAAGGTTGGAGAGGAGGCCATTGAAGTCATTTTAGCCGCCAAAACGCTTGATTCGTCAGGCGGCAGCAATCAGGCAGTGATCAGCGAAGTCGCGGACCTCGTATTTCACTCGATGGTAATGCTG
>JABIZW010000099.1 GCA_018666295.1 Halieaceae bacterium | reverse complement strand
CTCGTTGTGTTTCGGTGCGGACCGCCGGTTGATGCTCTCGCATTTTACGTCGCATCGAGGTCACCTCTTCAGCCAACACCTCAGGGTGACGCGGATTCGCCAAGATCTTCGCTCTTAGTGCCTCGACTTGCTGAACGAGCGGGGGGTCGCCCGCAATGACGCGCGCCCTCACCAAGGCCTGGTGCTCCCAAGTCCAGGCGTCTTTGCCTAAGTAGCGATCTAATGAAGCAAAGGAGGTCACCAGCAGGCCCGAGTCGCCGTTAGGTCGCAACCGAAGATCAACTTCATACAGTCGGCCACCCATCATGTTGGTGGAAAGCATGTGAATAACCCGCTGTACGAGGCGTGTGAAAAAGCGCTGATTTTCGATCGACTTGACGCCGTCGGTAAATCCGTTCTCGCCACTGCAGACAAAAACCAGGTCGAGGTCTGACTCATAACTCAGCTCTAAACCGCCCAGCTTTCCATAAGCCATAACGCAAAAGCCTGCACCATCTCCAGGCTGCCCGTATTTATCAATCAACTGTTGCTGCGCGATGGCGACAGATCGCTCAACAATGACTTCCGCTAAAAAACTTAAATTGTCACTGACCTTCATGAGCGCAATCGAACCTTCAAGCTCACTGGCCGCGACACGAAAAGCGATCGCGTCTTTAAACCGCCGAAGGTGCTGCATGACCGCTTCAAGGTCATCAAATTCAATAGAGGCCATCACCGAATCAGCGAGGTGCTGGATGTCTCGCTTGCTGGGCGCGGTCAGTAGCCGATCGGGAAACAAAAGCTCATCGAGTAACTCAGGAGACTCGACTAACTTGTCAGCAATGGGCCGACTTTTAGCCACCAGGTCCACAAGGCGTGACAAAGCGCGCGGGTTTTCACTGAGCAATACGAGGTAAGCGCTGCGCTTAAGGACCGACGTGACAATCGCCAGCACACGTTGCAGTACTTGTGCCGCGTCACTGTAGCGATCAACGGCCTTCACGATGAGCGGCAGCGTTTTCTGCAACCGTCGACTGCCCTCGGGCTCCATGACCCGAAAGCGGGTCTCAGCAACAAACTGTGTCATTTGTGCTGCGAGATCTTGCTCCGAGACCACCTGCAGTGCGTTCAACGCATTGAGGTCGAGTGCAGGCGCCTCAGTGTCAATGCCGACAATCAACTGACTGTGCTCGGAGCTTGTCTCAAGCAGGGCGTCAAATGCCGTTGCGATGATCGTTCGACTGCGCTGACACTCAGCATAAAACGCGTCCCAGCTGTCGTAGCGCAGCAGTAGACAGAGCCCTGAACGCGCCTCGTCTGTCTCGGGTATGGCGTGTGTTTGCTCGTCACGCAGGGCTTGTATCGCATGCTCCACTTGCCTTAGATACCGATACTGCTCGAGCAATGTTTGCGCGCTTTCGTGCGCCAAGCACTCCGCCTCAGACAGTGCCTTAGCGGCCTCTTGAAACCCCGCTTTCTGAATTGCGGGTATCCGGCCCCCTCGGACAAGTTGGTGCGACTGCACCACGAACTCCGCCTCTCGAATACCCCCAGGCCCGCGCTTAATATCGTGGCTTAAGCCTTTCGACACACGCTCGGCGTCAATCAGCGCCTTCATATCTCTCAAGCCATCAATGACGCTAAAGTCGGTGTAGCGCCGATAAACAAACTGTTGTGCCAGTTGTTCAAAGGCGCGCGTTTGTTCCACCGTGCCTGTAATACAGCGCGCCTTGAGCAGAGCATAGCGCTCCCAGTCGCGCCCGTGCTGTTGGTAATAGTTTTCGAGCGACTGATAGCTTGCGACCAAAGCACCGCTCTCACCAAACGGTCTGAGCCGTGTATCCACGCGAAAAACACGACCCTCTTGTGTCACCGCGTCGATCAGACGAATAACCCGTTGCGCGACGCGGGTAAAGAACTCTTGATTACTGGTACTCGAGCGACCGCCCTGTGTCGCTCCGGACTCATCATAGGCAAATATAATGTCAATATCGGATGACAGATTAAGCTCGCGCCCTCCCAGCTTGCCCATGCCGATAACAATCAGATCTTGCACCGAGCCGGTGTCGTCGCCTATCGGCTGGCCGAACCGCTGAGTGACCTCGGTTTTGGCCACGCGGACCGCGACCTTAATCACATAATCAGCAAGCGCGCTCATCGCCGCCAGTGTCTCGTCAAGCCCGGACTGGCTGGTAAAACTCCGCCAGACGATGTGCAGCATGGCGCGTTGGCGGAGGACACGCAGATCAGCGCTTATGGCCGCTTCAGCGCTCGTTGGATCAAGACGTGCATCGAAGTCTGTGAAAATTGCTGAAAGGGTGCTTTTAGTGAGATCGGCTTCGTGCTCTAACCAGTCAATTTGACGTTCAAACAGTGCCCTAAAAAATTCACTGGCGCGCAACAGGCGCTCAGCATCACCACGAGTTGCTGCCTGATCTAAAACACTCAGTAGTCGATTGAATCGATCAACACCGACACGCTGGGTCAATAACGCAATTTGATCTTCAACGGGCATAGAAACGCGTCTCACTTTTACAGCCCAGGCCGATGCGTCGCGGCTTAAACGGCCCGCCTCGGCGAGAGGCTAAGGGTAGGAACAGTAACCAACTCCTAATATACTCCCATCCGATCGATGCTCGTCGTGCTTTTTACCCGCAACGTCACTATTACTTGAGCCAAGTCACAACAGCCTCACAGGGTTTTGAGATGGAAATAATTGCAGCCAGCACCGACATCATGCTGTTAGTAGCCCTAGGCTT
>JABIZW010000168.1 GCA_018666295.1 Halieaceae bacterium | reverse complement strand
TGTCACCAAGGGGCCTACAAGCCACTTCTTGGCGCCAATATGATTAAAGACTACCCAAACCTTGCTCGACTAGCCGCAGCTGAACCTGAGGCGACCTTGGACGAGAGCATGGATATGGATATGCCGGAGTCGCAGGGCGACGTATCGGCAGACATGACGACGGGTGGTGATCAATAAGCTTGGCAGAAAGCGAATGAATACCAAGGTGAGGGCCTCTGCTCTGCCCTCACTACCACACCTAAGTGTGGACTTATCTACTCGGGGTTGTGTGCTCGCACAGGCATTTCTCCGGGAAGATCATCAGACCCCCGATGCACCTGCATCAGAGGCCTGATGAAGAACGTCGTATCACAGTCTTTATTACTGAGCTGCGACAGATCGTGACTATTACATGGGAGGTAAAACCATGAATGACGAAACAGTAGGGCCTTCAGGACTCACTCACGCGGAAGCGAAAGAGTTTATGAAGTCTTATGAAATCTGGATGTGGGTATTTGTAGGAATCGCCAGTCTTGCTCACTGGGCAGTATGGGCCTACAAGCCTTGGTTCAATCTTTAGGAACCAGGCACATCTAAAAACCTTGCGACTGTCCAGCACAGTAGGATCGTCGTGACTCTAAATGGAGAGATGAAATGATTACAACACAAGGAATGTCAAGAATCTGGATGATTTTTGACCCCCGCCGGGTATTAGTGGCACAGGGAGTTTTCCTTTTCTCTGTAGCAGTTCTGATTCACTTCGTCCTGTTGAGCTCTGAAAAGTACAACTGGCTCGTTGAATTTGACGCTGCACCCGCTAGTTACGCGCAGGCGTTACCGCCGGCACGGCAATAAGTGCCGTCATAACATCGGGCCCCTTAAAAGGCCCACTTTTTCCGACCCACGCAACGACTGCCCCCAGACGTTGCAATGTGAACTAAATCGGGACTTCGCGATCACCCTGCCCCCAGAGCTACGATCGTCGATCTCCACCCGACTTGCTCAGTTCATATGTCCTTCCCCAAGGAGTGGGTCTTTTTACTCTAACCACATCATATTAGCTAGCCTTATTCTGAACGTATGACCACCGACTCCAACATCGTGTCGTTTGATAACGAGCCTTTAATACTCGTCGACACCAATGACGTCGTTATTGGTTACGAAGAAAAGGCATCTGCGCACCAGGGTGATGGCCAGCTCCACAGGGCGTTCTCCATCTTCCTTTTGAACGACTATGACGAAGTACTTCTGCAACAACGCAGCAGTCTAAAACCACTCTGGCCTATGTACTGGTCAAACACCTGCTGCAGTCACCCAAGGAGGGGCGAGACCTTAGCTCAGTCCACAACACGCAGGCTTCGAGAAGAACTCAATCTTGAGGCGCCGCTAAAGTATCTGTATAAGTTTCAATACCACGCACGCTACGAAGCAGCCCTTGGCAGCGAGCATGAGCTATGCTCTGTATTCGTCGGCCATGTTCAGGGACGACCTAAACCTAAGGTTAATCAAACTGAGATTGCTGACACAGTGTGGTTACCCATCACTGAAGTGAATGAATGGCTGTCGAATGACCAGATTAGCACGACGCCCTGGTTCGCACTGGAATGGAAGCAATTACAAGACGACCATGCTGCCGAACTTAAAAGGGTACCAAGCGCCTAGAGCCAACGAAATCTCGGCGAGGAATCTGACCAAAAGTGCGGCAAAGCTGAGCGGCCCAGAGTAGTAAGATGAACCGAGCTGCCCTGCTTCTGTGTGTAACCCTGATTCTCGAGGGACTCTAACAGTCCAAGCACCTCGGGCTGCGCCACCATCGAAACCGGCACCTCGGTATTGCACATCAACCGTCGCATCACCGATCGTCGCGTGACCTCAAAGTCAGTGGCGTCAATGATGTATTGGGTGGCCAAGTGTCCGCGATCAAGTGCCATGTGCCACGCGTCCATATCGATGTAGTTTTGCGCGACAATATCACCCACCTCGCTAACCGCACCCAGACCCGCGCCCAAGGTTTGCGATACACGGGTTTCTGCATAACCGAAGGCACTGTAACTTAAGCTGCCTTCTCGCTGTGCCGTTGCCAGTTTATGACCGGGGCGAACGAACGCGTTCAATCCAACCCAGTCATAACCCTCTTCCTCAAGTCCCACTGCGACCGCATTAAAAATAGCGAGCTTCTCAGCGAGACTGGGCATCGCGCGTTCATCGATCGCTGCCTGGTGAGGAAACTGCTGTGGTCTGCGCGTATACTGCTGACACACGAGCATGTCGGGCCCCAACTCAGCGATCAACGCAATGCTACCTTTAATGGTTTTCGATGTTTGACCGGGCAAACCGAATACCAAGTCCATGTTGATACTGTCGAAATTCATTTCTCGGGCAATGCTGTAAACGTCTTCGAGAAGACTAAATGATTGTGTCCGACCGAGTTCATTTTGAACCTTGGCGTCTACATCTCGAACCTCAAGATGTAAATTCCTAACGCCCAGACCGTGCAGTAACTCCAACTGATACCGGGACGTTCTTCGAGGATTAATTTCCATGGAAATTTCAGCGTCTGGCGATACCGTGAATGCGGTGTGTATCGAACCCATGAGCCTAGCCATTTGGCCATCGCTCAGATAATTGGGCGAACCACCCCCAATGTGAATCCGGTTAATCAAGAGTGCGCCCCTTGATGACTGAGCCATCAGAGAAAGTTCTGTGCTCAGCGAATCTAGGTACCGGTCGATTGCCCGGTGATCGTGCTCAATGATGGTGAGATGATCACAACTCAGGCAGCGACTCGGACAAAAAGGTATGTGCACATAGAGCGCTGTTGCGTCTTCTTGTGCGCTTTTTAAAGCGTCTGACAGCTGAACATTTGCACGATCGTCCACTATCGAGACGGCGGCACCAACAATCGCATGCGGACTATCGTGTCGATCAAAAATATCGTCTAAGCCTGGCAGCTTCTGGTTTGACCATTTCATGTTTACTCCCCCCCCCTCTAATACCGCGTCAATCGCTGGCTGGGTTCGACGGTGGCTCGAAAGCCAAGGACCGCAAACAAAAGCGCTACAGAAGCACCAGTCAGTTGCGGACTAAAGAAACATACCCGCTCATTCACCCTATTCCTTGGTCTCTGGCTCGTCAAGCGAAGTTGGGAGAAATAATGTAGAACCGGAAAGCTAGAGATCATCTTTATCGTCTCGCACGGCTCGCAATGTGGGTGCGTTTCCTTTGGCCCACGACCAAAGCGCAGCATCATTGAGCGGAAACATCAGAAAAAGATGCTCAATTGACGCTAACAGCATCAGCGTTGCGATTAAATACAAGGACAGCTGCTGCGTGAGTTCAGCCCCTGCGGACGCACTGCCGAAGAGCGAGTAGGTCACATAAAATCCCGCCAGTGTCGACAGTGGTAAAAAAATACTGAGTCGGTCCGTCTTCAAGTACGACACGAGATAGTGCAAATGCTCCGGTAACCAACGCTCATTAAACGCCCGAACCCCGAGAAACAAATTGAGCTTTGCACTCCAGCGCATCAGCCAAAGCACCGTGAGCGTGTAAAATGCAGTCGGGTTTACTTGACCTAAGCTCATCACTGCCAAAAGTCCTACCGAAAGCAGCACACACACTTCGTGGTAAATCGTCGTGGCAATACCGCCTTTGAACCGCTCCCACATAGTGGCGTTTTTTTCACAGACCTCGTGATTCGGTCCGTTAACGTAGCCCAATAAGTAACTGACCTCGAGCCAGCCCCATATCAGGAGTCCCAACATAAATCCCACTGCCGCGGCCAAAGGCTCGCTCGAGTCGACAGTAAGGGGCACCAAACACCATGCCACAAACGCCAGAATCGACAGTATTATAAAGCCCACCCGCGCCCGCTCGTGTGGCTGATGGACGAGCAATAGTGCAAGCCCGGTCAACAACCACCATGAAGAGACCGCAATGACTAAAGCCGGTAGCAACATGGACTAAGACTGCTCCTGATCTGCAATATCGAAAGCATGCGCGCGGTCAAAGAGCGCACGAAACTCGCGATAGTTGTCGGGGCCAAAGGCTTCGATGGCGATCCAGTAGCCCGTGAGCTCGTCAAGTAAAATAAGCCCACCCGCGGCGGTCAGCTCAAGAACGAACTGAGGCTCGCTCTCGATCGATCGAGACACTCGCTCTCGAACGAGGGTGCGCATAACACCGCGAACAAAGCTGCCTTCACCGGCTGAATACGTGGCGAGTGGCTCCATGCTTTTAAGGTGCTTAATAACCACGGCACCACCCTCTCCATCAATGACAGTGAGGCTGGCTCGCGCCACAATGGACACATCCGGCTTTTTCGGTGGTCCCTGATGTCCCTGACTATTGACGGAAATCAGTGCCCACGAGAGCACCACGGCAGCGAACAATAGAAAGATAGGGTGCCGCAACACCCCGAACAACAATCCGGGCCAACCCACAATCATCCCCCCAGCTAGTGAAGAACTAGCGTTTTCTAAGCTGCGGCAATCTGTGTTGCCTCTGCATCGTTTGTTGTAACGCCCATCTCATCAATGACATTGACGAGTAACCGAGCGACAACATCGGGATCTTCTATCCCTCTCAGTAGCGGCTGCACTCGTCGAAAGCTGAACGGCCGGACGTGAGGCCAAAGCATCAACCAGTAAACCTTAGTACCTTCAATAGGCAGAAAGGTGATGTCACCCGTTCCGTTTCGCAATCGCCTTAGCCCCGCGGACTCAACCTTGGCCAAAGGAAGGTTGATAATCATCGGAAGCGCCACCCCTGACCGAATAATCAGTCGCCGATTCGTGATCGTGTAAAGCGTGCTGTTCGAATACAGTTTCGCCATGAACGCCAAGATGACAAGCACCGAAAGCGCCAACCCGCTTTGCCATGCCAAGGTGCCCGTTAATACTGACAGGGACGCTCCATCCATGATTCGATAAATAGCGTGTGCAGAAATTAGCACCAAAAAGTACAGAGACGCCGCATGTAATTGAAAGACGCGCCTAGCCATAGAGTCCCAAGTGGGTGACGACTGCCAGAGGACTTGTTCACCCTCAGGCAGCTCCGATGGGAGCCCTACGATCGGCTCATACTCGTACTCATTCACAAGATTGGGCCTTGGCGACCAGGCATCGCATACATCGTGCCGCCACCGTAAAAGGCCACGATCTTGTCCTCTTCCTGAAGCGTTACTTGATCTGGATTCGCCAGACCAGGCACCTGTTTAAACTGATCGCTGCGAATAGACTTCACGTGGACGCTGCCGTCTCGCTTCACTCTTGCCATCGTCATAGGCAAAAGTACCCTACGGTCACCCACCTCGAGCTCGGCGTAGCGAAAGTGTGGTTCCGCCCGATCAACCCACAAATCAACCACAGTGGCTCCCTGAGCACCATCACAGCCAAACACGGCTTGTCCGCGGGGGTCTGGGTCGTTCTTGTGAACCTTGTGCTCACCATCGACTCTCAAAGGTACAATTCGTGGGGCTCCGTCAACCGTCAAATCAGGATGCTCCGGTCGAATTGCGTATGCCGCAGGGCCCACGCCGTCGACCATTGGGTCTCCGGTAGGCTCCAAAGGCGCTCCTGGATGAGCGTGCGTAGGCGTGGCTTTGAGCTCATACTGCTCGGGCATTGGTCCCGGCACTGTACGCTCGCCTTGGCCATGCGCTAGCTTGTAGGTTTTGGGGTTTGGAAGACCGCCAATACCATTGTCTAACTCATCAATTCGTCCGTCGTGACGAATGGGGAAGCCCTCGCGTTTACCTTCTTTATGAAGGTAGAGCACGAGGACGACGAACGCGCCGCAAAATACGGTAAACGTTATCGCTGCAAAGTCTAAGTAAAATTCTCCAGTACCCATGGTGTGTCCTCCTGGTAGTGGTTTCTAGCTTGGGAAATCAGCAAGTTGCATTGTGATTGGTTGGTTGTTGTTAATGCCTAACCGTCGCACCAATGGACCCAGTGCGATCAGCGAGGCGAATAAAATAATGATCTCGAGGTGGTAAACAGCACCGTAAGGCGTCGCTGCGCTCGCAATCTCTGCGCCCACCATTCCACCCTCGATTAATGCTTGAGTCGCGTCACGTAGCGCGCCGCCCAAAAATACGGCGCAGCCTGCGGCTGTTGCCTGAACAGCACCCCATATACCGATGACCAGACCGGTGGTCGCGCTCCCCGCGAGCAACATTGCAGCGGTCAGCGTTCCAACGGCAAATAAGCCATTGCCAACACCAATCAAAAGCGTACCGAGCGCAAAGAGAGCCAACGACTCGATTGCACCGGCAATGATGACAGCCGAAAATGCAAACACCCCGATGACTGAACCGTAGGCAGCAAGACGGATGGGTTCACCGGAACGTCCTAAATAGCGCGCAGCCAGCGCCATAGCAATCAGCATTCCAATCGCAAACATCGCAGTAAGCCGAGTGGTCTGACTCACCGACATTGCCAAGACTTCAGCGCCGTAGGGCTCCAGCAAAATTTCCTGCATGCTAAAACCGAGGGTGCCCAGTGCAACAGCGACCAGCAAGCGATGCGCTCCCGGGTGTGACGACAGAGCGAGCCAGGAGGCTCGCAACGTGGGGCGTTCAAGATCGAAACGCGTAAGGTCCGGTCTTCGGGGCTCCATTTGCCACATAGCGATAATATTTAGGCCTGCTACGACGAGTGCAGAGCCTTGAATCACTTGAATCAATCTAAAATAACTGAAGGGCTCCAGCAAAACAGAGAAGCCAAGCGCTCCAATAATCATGCCCACTAGAAGCATAAGATAGAGCATCGTAACGACCTGATGACGGGTCTTTTCCGTCGCGAGATCCGTTGCTAAAGCGAGCCCAGCGGTCTGCGTGACGTGCATGCCTGCGCCCACCATCAACAGCGCGCCCAGCGACATCACGAACCCCAGCCAGGTCGCATTCCCCTCACCGGAGGTCATAAGAATGAGTACGAACGGCATGAGCGCAAGGCCGCCAAACTGCCCCATCGTCCCCATCCATAAATAGGGGAGACGACGATAGCCAAGCAACGATCGGTGATTGTCTGACCGATAGCCGATCAGCACTCGCGCAGGCGCTAACAGCAAGGGCAAAGCGAGCATTGCTGAAACAAGCCACGCAGCTCGCCCCAACTCCACGACCATAATTCGATTTAAGGTACCGTTGAGAAGTACAAAGCAGATCCCGACCGAGACTTGAAACAATGACAAGCGAGCCAGTCGCGACAGCGTCAATTCGCCTTGCACCACGTTGAACCACGGTAGATACCGTGGGTTGATCTGCGCGGTGAAGGCGTTCAGCTGGTCACGAGTGATTAGCATGCTCTCACCAACTCCATCGCTTGTGACGTGTAAAACCCTGTTGAAACGCGTCGCTCACGAGACACCTGCCAATCTGACAGCGCTTCTGAAGTCGTGATCGACCTCAGCAAGGTGTTCGGAGCAATAGGTTCAATGGCAGGCGCTCGATCACTTCTAGGAAACAATTTGCCAATCGCGTGCATTGCCGCCAACGGAATTGTTTTTGGAGCGAACGTGAAGACCATTGAGGTGTTAACAGTCGATGCCAGAGTCTCTAACGTTTTCAGACCGTCTTTGGCTGCATAGTGAATAATCGAGTCCATTGCGAGCACGTGATCAAATTGCTCGCCCTCCAACTGACGCATATCGCCCACAACAAACTGTATACGGCCATACTCATCGAGATCTGAGTAACGCTGATTGGCCAGACTGATCAGCGATTCAGACAAATCAACCGCGACAACTTGTGCGCCACGTTTTGCCAGCTCGATCGAAATCACACCGGTACCGCAGCCGGCATCGAGTACTTTTTTACCGCTCAAGTCGTCGGGAAGCCAACTCAACAAGGTGCTCCGCATTGACTCGCGGCCAGCACGAACAGTCTCTCGAATACCGCTCACTGGCTCATCCGAGGTCAGTCGTGCCCAGACGTCCGCAGCCGTTCTATCGAAGTAGTGTTCGATTTGCGCGCGTCGCTGTTGGTAGTTGGCCAATGGCATCAATCAAATCCCAAAAAGTCGAATAGATCGCGATCTTTCATCGGCTTCACATCGTAGGACTTGGACCCGTAGTACAAACCCTCAGCCAACTGCAGGTACTCGTCTTGCACGGCCTTTAATTCGGGCGTCTCGGGCAGCTCAAATAACGTAGACTTCTTCAGTCGACTGCGACGAATCACATCGAGGTCTTTGAAGTGTGCAACGCGTCCCAGACCCACCTCCGCGTTAAAGCGGTCAATCTCGTCGGTCTCCGCACTGCGATTTGCAATAACGCCTCCTAAACGGACACCATAATTTTTGGATTTTGCTTCTATCGCGGCTGCGATCCGGTTCATCGCAAAAATCGAATCAAAATCGTTGGCTGTGACCACCAATGCGCGCTCAGCGTGCTGAAGTGGCGACGCGAATCCGCCGCAGACCACATCGCCCAGCACGTCAAAGATCACCACGTCCGCATCATCGAGTAAGTGATGTTGCTTCAAAAGCTTGACCGTCTGACCCACCACATAACCACCACAGCCTGTGCCTGCTGGGGGACCCCCCGCCTCCACACACATGACACCGTTGTAGCCGATTTGAACGTAATCCTCCGTTTGCAGTTCTTCTGCATGGAACTCCACGGATTCAAGCACGTCGATCACCGTCGGTATCAGTGACTTCGTCAACGTGAACGTCGAATCGTGTTTGGGGTCACAACCTATCTGGATGACCCGCTTACCCAACTTTGAAAAGGCGACAGACAGATTCGAAGAGGTCGTGCTCTTGCCGATCCCGCCCTTACCGTAAACTGCAAAGACTTTGGCTTTTGCAGCATCGATTTGTTCATCGAGATGAACTTGGACACTGCCCTCGCCATCACCGCGACCCACGTCTTTTACTGGAATAAAATTATTTGGTGAATTCATGCTGCAACTTCCCCCGTGATACCCTCAAGAAGGTCTTCAAGGTCTTCACCCGCGCGCCTAAGCGCCTCGAGTTGTTCCTCGTCAGCTCCCCAATAGTCTCTTTCTTGTGCCTCAATGAGTCGGTTTGCGACACGAGATGCAGCAACAGGATTGAGCTCAGCCAACCTGCGTCGCATATCTTCATCAAGAATGAATGTTTCTGACACTTGCTTGTAAACCCATGGAGCCACACCACCCGCTGTGGCTGACCAACCCATGGTGTTGGTTAAGTGCGCCTCTATTTGACGCACGCCTTCGTACCCGTGATCGAGCATTGATTCATACCACTTCGGATTGAGCAGACGCGTTCGTGTCTCGAGTGCCACTTGCTCATCCAAAGTCCGAACTTTTCCGTCACCGCTGCCTGTGTGGTCAGCAATATAAACGGGCACTGAATCACCTTTAGCACGCTGAACCGCGCTGCTGATGCCACCTAATGTATCGAAATAGTGATCGACAGTGGTGATGCCTAACTCGACTGAATCCAAGTTTTGATAAGCGAGATCGACATGACCCAAGACGTCATTGAGTAACTCAGTTTGCTGAGAGACTTGGCCGTCTCGCCCGTAAGCAAAGCCCTTTCTGTTGGTGTAGTTGTCGGCAAACTCAGATTCGTTTTCCCAGCGCCCTGAATCCACCAACATGTTGACGTTGGACCCATAGGCACCCTCTGAGTTACTAAATACCCGCAATGACGCCGTATCCAGATCGCAGCCGTGCGTACGCTGATACTCCAAAACATTGCGACGAATCGGATTGAGCTCAAGAGGCTCGTCAGCAGCCGCTGCCAAATAGGCGGCCTCGGCCAGCAGTTGTGTTTGCAGCGGCAACAGATCGCGAAAAATACCCGACAAAGTGACGATTACGTCGACCCGTGCTCGCCCTAATTCTTCAAGAGATATGAGCTCAGCACCTGAAAGACGACCATAACTGTCAAATCGCGGCTTGGCACCGATAAGTGCCAGGGCCTGACCAATCGCAACACCTTCACTTTTAAGATTATCGGTGCCCCATAAGACCAATGCGACCGAGGTCGGCAGTGAGCCTGTGTCCGCAAAATGCCTGTCCGTCAGTTGGCTTGCTTGACGTTGTCCTTCGATAACAGCGAATGCGCTGGGAAGCCTGAACGGGTCGAAGCCGTGTATGTTACGCCCAGTTGGCAGGCTCTCTGGATTTCGAATAAGGTCCCCCCCCGACACCGGCGAAATAAAGTGACCGTCTAGGGCACTAATCAACGCGGGGAGCTCGTGCTCTTGAGCCAAATTCTCGAAGGTTTCTAGGAGACGCTGCGTCAGTGCCTCGATCTCGTCGCTAGGCACGTCAAGTTCCGCAAGAAGCTCCTTGAGTGCGGCTGTATCACCAGCCTCAAGCACCGCGTCTAAGCGTATTTCATCAATACCAAGCGCACCGCCCGCTTCGGCAATCGCAGAGATCGTCTCCGCGCGCTCGGAGGAAAGCATTGGCGTCCCAACAACATGCATACCAAACGGAATCAGCGATGTTTCAATTTCATCAAGCTGTGTGCGCAAAGCTCCAACCCAACGCTCAGCCTCCGAGAGTGCGTCTGGCGCTCCCCCATGGCTCAACTCACACCGCTCTGCATGACCTGCAATTGCGTCAATCAGTAGCCTGAGCTGCTCGTCATGGGTCGCGGGATCGCGTGTTCGCCATCGGTCAATCATCGAGCGTAACTCTGCAAATTCCTTATGCAAGTCAGCCTTCGTCACCGGCGGCGTCAAATAACTGATCAGCGTCGCTGCCGATCGTCTCTTTGCAATGAGCCCCTCGGAAGGGTTGTTAGCCGCATATAAATAAAAATTAGGCAAATCGGCAATGAGGCGATCGGGCCAGCACTTATTGGATAAGCCCACCTGCTTACCCGGCATAAATTCAAGCGCCCCATGTGTACCAAAGTGCAGCACAGCATCAGCTTCATAGTCTTCTCTAAGCCATCGGTAGTAGGCTGAGAAACTGTGCGTCGGTGCGAGTCCACCCTCAAACAAGAGCCGCATCGGGTCACCTTCGTATCCCATGGCGGGCTGGATACCGACAAAGACGTTGCCAAAGGTTTGACCCAAGACGAAGAGCTGACGACCATCAGTCCAATGCTTGCCGGGCGCCGGTCCCCACTGCGCTTCGATTTCCTCAAGATAAGGTTCGCGCGCAACGTGATCGTCAACGCTAATGGTTCCAAAGACGTTGGCCTCTGCCCCGTACTGTTGAGAATTACCTTTCAGCAAGGCGTCCCTCAGGGCATCGACATTCTCAGGCACATCTACCTGATAACCCGACTTGGCGAGTGCGTTCAGCGTATTGAGCAGCGACTCAAAGACGTTCAAATGCGCAGCGGTACCCGTGGCGCCACTGTTGGGCGGAAAATTAAACAGGGTAATGCCAATTTTGCGTTCTGATCGAGACCTGCGACGTAATGTGACCAACTTTCGAACCCGGTCTGCAAGGCGATCGATACGCTCGCTCTCGGGACTCATATCAAATGAACGCTTTGGATCCTCTTGATCCCTACCGCTGAACACCATGGGGCCAATTGCACCGTCCAGCTCGGGAATAGCAACCATGATCGTCGCTTCTACAGGCATCAGGCCCATTGGCGATTCGCGCCATTGGTTGATGCTTTGAAACTCGAGCGCTTGCACCGCCAGATACGGCACATTGAGCTCAGAAAGAATTTCCTGCGCCGCATCGGTATCGTTGTAAGCAGGACCCCCGACCAGTGAAAAACCCGTGAGAGAGACCACCGCATCGACAATTGGCGTTTTACCGTCCATAAAGAAACGCTTTATCGCGGGTCTTGCATCAAGCCCTGCGGCAAATGCGGGTATGACGCGCAGTCCCCGCGCCTCGAACGCGCGAATAACGGCATCATAGTGTCGCGTGTTGCCGGCCAGAGCGTAGGACCTCATGAGCAGCAATCCAACGGTTCCTGATGTCTCTCCAGCCTGAGTTGTAATAGCCTCCACCGAGTCAACAATTCGCTGACGACCCTCAAGCTGATAAATACCAACATCAGGGTATTCGATCGGCGGCTCCTCTAGCGCAACCTTCCGTAAGACCTCCCTCGGTCCCGCGGCATAGCGATGCACGAGGAAACTAACCATTCGGGCTAAGTTATCCTCTGAGCCGGCAAGCCAATACTGAAGTGTTAAGAAATAGGCGCGGACGTCTTGTGCCGTACCGGGAATAAATCGCAAAATTCTGGGCAGTCGTCTGAGCATGGCGAGTTGACGCTCACCGGAGGCCCCGGGCTTTCCATCTTTAGGGGCGCCTCTGAGTCGCTTCAGTAATGCAATCGGACCAGACGGCTCACCGTCCATCGTGAAACGCCCCATGCGTGTTAATTGCATGATTTCGGGTCCAGACATGCAGCAGATCATTGCGTCACAATGGTCTCTGCGTGCGGCCAGCGCATCAGAGACGGCCTTGATGTGCGCCTCCATGAACAGCATCGTTACGATGACGATGTCACCCTGCGCAATAGCGCTGTGACAATCGGCCAGAGACTGCGGATCACCGTTCCATTCTGTGGCTGCAAAACTGGAAAATTGAATTCCTGGAAGATCGTGCATGAGGCGTTTCTCAGCGCGCGCAATAGCACCATTTACATGGTTATCGAGCGTGACGAGTACGACGTTTATCGGCGTCGCGTCGTCAGTTGCTGAAATGTGCTTTTGCGTCATAAAGCGTATCTACTTCAATGGTCGAGAGACCTTGTTCTTCTGCAAATTTTTCCGTATTTCGACGGGCCTTTCCCCGAACAAAAAATGGAATTTTCTTCAGTTCTTTTTCTGCTTCAAATGCCCAAACAATCGTCTCGTCAGTCTCGGAGTCCTGTGCGTTTTCGGTCTTCGCCGCGCGCGCACCCTCGCCCTCACTTCCTAAGTGCGACGGGCCAACACTGTCGTTAAATTCAAAATCATCCCTGAACATGTGCAGCAAGTGCTCTTCGAGACCCATAATGAGCGGATGGACCCAGGTATCGAATAAAACATTGGCCCCCTCAAAACCCATTTGCGGCGAATACCGCGCAGGATAGTCTTGCACGTGTGCGGGTGTTGAAATAACGGCGCATGGAATACCCAAACGTTTCGCAATATGCCGCTCCATCTGAGTACCGAGGACCATCTCAGGTTGCAGCTCTTGAACTCTCGCTTCCACCTCAAGGTAGTTATCCGTAATCAGCGCTTCTAATCCGTATTCTTTCGCCGCGGCGCGAACATCACGCGCCCTTTCTCTGCTGTAAGTGCCAATGCCGACGACCTCGAACCCCATTTCATCACGCGCAACACGAGCCGCAGCAACGGCGTGGCTGCCATCGGCAAATACGAAGACGCGCTTCCCTGTGAGGTATGTTGAATCGATGGACCTTGAATACCAGGGGAGTCGAGAGGCACCGACCTGATCCATATTCACCTCAATCCCCACCGTAGCAGCAACCTCAGCAATAAAATCGCGGGTCGCACCCCACCCCATTGGAATGGTCTTAATCGTCGGCATTCCAAACGTCCGCGCAAGCCAACTGCAGGTCAAATCTGAAACTTCTGGGCATAAATTCACGTTGGCATCGGCATTGGGTATTGATAATAGGTCTTGAGGAGAGGCGCCAAGTGGTGCAACAACATTTACGTCCACTCCCATTGAATTAAGCAGTCGCTCAACTTCGACCACGTCATCACGACAGCGAAACCCTAATTTAGTGGGACCTAATAAATTGACACTGGGTCGTACAGCGGGATCGCGACTGGGTCTCTGTGTTCCAGGCGCCGGCGCATTACGAGACAAGAGCCCCCGAACCAACTGGTAAAAGGTCTCCGCAGCACCCCAATTTTCCTTTCGGGTGTAGGCAGCCATTTCCAAGGAAATGACCGGCACCGGCAGATCAGCTCCAAGCGCTAAGGCGCCGGGCTGGTCTTGAATGAGTTCTGCTGTGCACGAATCTGCCACCATTAAGACCTGAGGCTTGTAACGCTCTGCAGCCTCCCGGAGTGACTTAATCACTATTTCAGCCGTCGATGACCCCAGATCTCGCGCTTGAAACGTGGTGTAGGTCACGGGCGGTCTTCGACCATCGCGCTCGATCATGGTGAATAACAGATCAGCGTAGGTGTCACCTTGCGGCGAGTGGAGCATGAGATGAACGTCTCGCATTGACGCAGCGACCCTAATCGCACCGACGTGAGGCGGTCCTTCATAAGTCCACAGCGTTAACTCCACGAACCAACCTCCAATATGCTTTCCCGAACCAGAGGCTTGGCAAATAAACTCGCGAGATCACCGGCCTGGTCAAAACCCTGAACGGGCGAAAACACAAGCTCAATTGACCACTTGGTTCGCAAGCCTTCAGACTCAAGCGCGTTCGCTATACCCATACCGCAGACCGTAAGGTCCGGTCGAGACTCCCGAACTCTTTCTAAGGCGGGATCCAAGTCCTGGCCCTCCACAATCGGAACCTCAGGCGCAAGACGTGACAACTCGCCTCGCATCACGAGCTGATCGTGAAACGGGGTGCCAATTTCATTGATGGCCAATCCACACTCCTCAGACAAGAAGCGCGCCATTGGAATTTCAAGCTGTGAATCAGGTAAGAAGTGAATCCGCTTTCCTTCAAGCTTTGATCGGTGCGAGGACACGGCGCGTTTTGCGCGCTGATACGGGAGCTCCAACACGTGTTGAACGAGGTCATCAGGGCGACTGTAGGCTTCAGCAATGGCCTCAAACCACGACTTACTGCCCTCCGCGCCGAGCGGGAAAGGCGCCTCGATCAAGACGGCACCGCGGGCAATGAGCGCTCGTGCAGTCTCACCGACGAACGGCTGAGCCGCTATAAGGCGTGTTCCTGGACCGATCGGTGGCATATCACCCGCCTTACGACCCGGATAGAAGTGAACGTCTGTAATTCCAAGCTCATCGAACAAACGACGGAACTGATCTTCGACGATGTCCGAGACGGTACCAAGGACAATCAAGTTCTCCTTGCCCGCCTCTAATGTAGGCAGCTCGGCAACCGTGCTTTTTAAACACTGATCCTCGCCTTGGGTAAACGTGGTCTCAATTCCGCTGCCACTAAACGACGAGATTCGGACTTTATTTTCGTGTTTCGCTTGCAGCTTCGCAGCGGCTGTCTCCAAATCAAGCTTAATCACCTCTGAAGGACAGGATCCCACGAGAAACAGACGATTTATGCCTGAACGACGGGCAATAAGTTCGCTCACGACCCGATCCAACTCCTCGTGGCAGTCCGCCATACCCGCCAGATCGCGCTCACCTAAAATGGCTGTCGCAAAACGCGGCTCTGCGAAGATCATCACCCCCGCAGCAGACTGAATAAGATGAGCGCAGGTGCGAGACCCAACCACTAAAAAGAAGGCGTCTTGTATTCGTCGATGAAGCCAGATAATGGACGTCAGTCCACAGAACACGGCGCGTTGACCGCGCTCTTGCACCTGCGGGCCTGCATGATGCGACTCGGTCGAACTCACAATAACAGCGCTCATGAGTTAACACCCGCTGAAAACTCATCGGGCATCAGTGTTGTTAGACCCTCTCGTCCGCCCGCCTTGGCTTGCTTGAACTTAAGCAAAAACTGAACGGCATTGACGACATACGCGGTGTAAGCCGCTAAAGCTACCCACATTTGATCCTGTGGTGACCCTACCCCTGAAAACCACATCACAAGGTAAAGCGTGTGGAGTGCAATAACCCCCATGCTTACCACATCTTCCCAAAAGAACGAGGACGCAAAGAGATAGCGCCCAAACACGACTTTCTCCCAAATCGCGCCCGTCACCATGATGGTGTAGAGGATGCCCGTCTTAACCACCACGGATGCGCTGGCCGCAAAAAGTCCTGTCCCATTAAGTAAGAAGTTAATGACAAGCACAGTACTCACCGCGAACACGAGGAACTGCAAGGGTGCCAATACCCCTTGGACTAAGGTCCACACCGTTTCATCACGGCGCAATTTCTGTTCTGGCGTGTACAAACCAGCGCCTCTCACTTCTTTATTTTTATCATTCACGCCACATACCCCGTTCCGCGTAAAACACGCAGATTTAGCGACATCTTATTGAATTCCAGAGTAGTAGCCGGCTATTTATGTGTCAACTAAATATTACAGTGATCCTGAACTATAAATTGGACGTATCAGACGCAATTGACGGTGAAGTGTAAACAGCATGATGACATCCACAATTCGCGTGTGTAACATTCCGCGCATCCCCCAAAGACCGCACGAATCCGGTATAGACCCGCGTTCGCAATGAATATGATGTCAGAACTCTCCTCCGAAGCACTGCTTCAACACCTTGCAAGTATCCAGCTCGTGGTTAACGAGTTTGGTATCGTAGTGGATGCGCAGGTCAGTGGACCATCAAGCACTTTGCAGCCTGAGGACATTGTTGGGCATCACTTGCCCGACTTGGTCGATCCAAGCTCCAAGGAGACAGTGCAGGCGAAATTAGAAGAAGCGCGTCGAACACCGGGCACCCCGATTCGCTGCGACACGTCAGTTGAACCAAGAAGTGGGAACGCGGTCCCCCTGCTGTGCTGGATGTGCGCCGAAGGCGAGGCGAATGATATTCGGGTGGCCGCCATCGATCTACTGCCCGAGGCAAGTCTGCGCCACCAACTACTTAACGCACAGCACGCCATGGAGCGCGATTACTGGTCCAAGCGACGCTTAGAAGCACGGTACCGCCGTCTTCTCGACATGGTCTCCGATGGCTTTATTGTGGTGGATGATTCGAGCGGACGAATATTAGAGGCCAACCCTGCAGCCTCCGCGCTTTTAGTCGCACCCGGCATCACACTCATTGGGAAGCCGTTCCCTCAGGGCTTTGGCGAAGACGCTCGCTACACGCTCGAGCGACTCACTCGAGAAGCACGCAGCGTCACCACCACCGTCGATGGCATGCTTGCCAATGACGATGGGCTGGAGCTGAATGTTGCCATGATCTACCTTCGACAATCAGGGGAAGGGCGACTCTTAATCCGACTTCGTGACGACAGCGAGCGCGACCTCAACGGTGCCGAGTTTCAGTCCTTCTTTCGTGACGCACCGGACGGCATTGTTGAACTGAATGAGCAAGGAATTATTGTCGCGGCCAATACCGCCTTCCTTGATATGTTAGGGCTTGCTTCCTCTGAGCTCGTTGAGGGTCGGCGCGCAGATCGGTGGGTCGGACGGTCGGCCGTTGATCTCAACATTGTTTTGGACCACTCCAAACAGGAAGGCTCGGTTCGACTTTACTCGACGACGCTGCGCACTGAGACCGAGTCGTCGATTGATATAGAGCTGTCAGTTTCGCGTATTGAAAAAAACAACAGCACTCGTATTATGCTGTACGTGCGGGACATCACACGGCGGATCACACCGGACCAGTCAGTCGACGATCACCTCCCCCGCTCAATTGAACAAATTACTGAGCGTGTGGGGCGCGTGCCCCTGAAGGAGCTCGTCAAAGAGTCGACAGACGTCATCGAGGCGCTGTGTATTGAAGCGGCACTTAAGCTAACCAGCGGCAATCGCGCCTCAGCCGCCGAGCTACTGGGTCTCAGCCGTCAAAGCCTCTATACAAAGCTTCGTCGTTTTGACTTGGGCGATGCCGAAGTCGACAGCGACAGCGGACTGACGTAAATAAATTATTACATTTAAATTGTATTGATTTATTGACTGTTTGCCCCGGCATGTACACCATGCTGGGATGAGCAATTCTACGGCGATTAATTCGGGGGCCACGTCACGCTCGTCATCAGCTGACTATATTCAGCTCCTGAAACCCATCACATGGTTTCCACCCATGTGGGCACTTATGTGCGGACTCGTCTCTGCGGGCACCACTCCTTTCGAAGATCCCTGGTTGTTTGCTGCTGGAATTTTACTCACCGGCCCACTGGTCTGCGGTGCCAGCCAAATTATTAATGACTGGCATGATCGCGAAGTCGATGCACTCAACGAGCCACACCGCCCGATCCCTTCTGGCCGTGTTTCAGAAAAAGCAGCGCTGCGATTTGCGATCTGTTGGTGCCTGTTGGCACAAGCATGGAGCTTTACGCTTGGCACTTGGGTTGCCAGTGCAACTGCGCTGGGTTTAGTGCTCGCCTGGGCGTACAGCGCACCACCCCTCCGGCTTAAGCAGAATGGCTGGTGGGGCAACCTCTCGGTGGCCATCAGTTACGAAGGCTTAGCCTGGGTCACCGGTGCTGCCATCGTCATTGGCGGTGGATTACCGTCGACAACTGTTCTGATCGTCGCTGGGCTTTACAGTCTAGGCGCACACGGCATCATGACGCTCAATGACTTCAAGGCCATTGAGGGCGATATCGCCGTCGGCATTCGAACACTACCCGTCCAACTAGGACCTCAACGAGCGGCGCGACTGGCCTGCCTCGTTATGATTGCTCCGCAACTCATTATTTTTGGTCTCCTGCTTTTTTGGGAGCAGATCCTAGCCGGCTCGGTGATCGCCGGGCTCATGGCGGGTCAAGTACTGGCTATGCGGAGGCTGTTAAAGGCACCGCGCGACTTCGCCCCTTGGTATAACGGCGTGGGAGTCACTCAATACGTCGCAGGAATGATGGTGACAGCCTGTGCAATTGGGGGTCATTTTGGGTGAATTAAAAACCCTTACCTGGTTTGCAATTATTCGTTTAGGCCTCATACAGACGTGCCTTGGGGCACTCATATTCCTCCCAACAAATACGCTGAATCGCATTATGGTTGTCGAATATGCGCTGGCCGCATCGGTGCCTGGCTTTTTAATTACCTTGCACCATGTCGTTCAGCTTGCACGACCGTACATCGGCTACGGCAGTGATCGGGGCGGTCGACGCACACCGTGGATCATTGGCGGCATGATTATTCTGGCTATCGGCAGCATTACCGCGGCGCTCGGCACCACATTAGTGGGCAAACTGGGCGTTATCGGTCACGTTATTGCAGCCGGAGGCTACCTACTGATCGGCGTGGGCTCGGGTGCTGCAGGGACTTCATTACTGGTACTGCTATCGAAACAAGTCAGTGACCAGCGCAAACCCGCTGCGGCCTCACTCGTTTGGTTCATGATGATTATGGGGTTTGCCGTAACGGGCGGCATTACAGGCCAACTGCTTGATCCGTTCTCCGAGGGCCGCCTCATGACGGTGATCTGTGGGACCGCAGCGATCGCCCTACTGGTGACCTTTGTGGCGATTGTGGGCATCGAGCAAACCCCTGATTCCACCGAGCCCGTCACGGCTAAGGCGGAAGAAAAGCCCCCGTTCCTGGAGGCTATCAAGGAGGTCTGGTCCGAAGACCATGCTCGAAGATTCACCATTTTTGTCTTTGCATCCATGCTGGCTTACAGCGCACAAGACTTAATTCTGGAGCCCTTCGTGGGCCTAACCTTCGGCTGGACCGTCGGTCAAACCACCGCTTTGGCGGGCATACAGCACTCGGGCATGTTGTTGGGCATGCTGGCCATGGCGGTCTCAACCTATGCGTTTAAGCGCCGAACACGCCATGTCTTACACCTTTGGATTCGGGGCGGCTGCATCGTGTCGGCCTTCGCATTGATTCTGCTCGCCTTCGGCGGAATGAGTAACACCGACTGGCCGATCAACCTTAATGTATTCGTCCTCGGCGTTGCCAACGGCAGTTTTGCTGTTGCAGCGATTGGCGGGATGATGATGCTTGCCAGTCAAGGGCGAGCACAGCGGGACGGCCTTCGCATGGGACTATGGGGAGCAGCTCAGGCGATCTCTTTTGCCATGGGCGGCTTTTTGGGAACTGTGGCTGTTGACCTTACTGGCCTTTGGCTCCAAAACCCCGCAACCTCTTATGGCCTTGTCTTTATCGCTGAAGCTATTTTATTCCTGTGGGCTGCAAGCCTCATCTTTAACATCGATCAAAAGATCATCGACTCTGAGCAAAATGATTCGGAAGTTGATGAAGCCTACACGCTGAAAAACCAATTGGGGGGAGTAAACCCATGAGCAATACCCAGACTGACTTTGACGTTATCGTTGTTGGTGGAGGCCCATCAGGTGCAACCGCAGCCCACGAGATCGCGCTTGCAGGTCACCGCGTGTTACTGCTGGAACGAGCCTTTCGAATCAAGCCCTGCGGTGGCGCTATACCGCCCTGCATGCTCGAGGAATTTGATATCCCACGGTCACTTCTCAAGGCTGAAATTCAATCAGCGCGAATGATCTCCCCGTCAGTACAAAAGGTCGACATGCCCATTGAAGGCACGTTTGTCGGCATGGTCGACCGTGACGAATTTGACCCATGGCTAAGATCCAGAGCGCAACAGGCTGGCGCCGAGCTTGAGCTCGCCGCCTTCAAGAAGCTGGAATATCTCGACGACACGACGATCCAAGTCACCTACGTCTCGAAGGACCAGGACACAGAAGTACGCCAAGCAACCGCACGCTGCGTATTGGGTGCTGACGGTGCCCGCTCTAAAGTCGCGCGGCAGGGCATTCCAAAATATGCCGACGTTCCTTGGGTACTCGCCTACCATGAAATCGTTCAAGCCCCGGATATCGCGACCGAGAACTATGACCCACAACGGTGCGAGGTGTGGTACCAAGGCAAGCTCTCTCCTGACTTTTACGCCTGGGTTTTCCCCCACGGAAATTCCGCGAGCATCGGTGTCGGAAGTGCGCGTAAGGACTTCTCAGCACAGGACTCAGTCAGTGCTTTAAGAACGATTTCGGGTCTCGATACGGCCCAGACTATTCGCAAGGAGGGCGCCCCCATTCCAATGAAGCCCATGAAGCGCTGGGACGATGGGAAAGGTGTTCTTGTCTCGGGTGACGCAGCCGGTGTCGTCGCGCCTGCATCAGGCGAAGGTATCTATTACGCCATGCTGTGCGGCAGGCTCAGTGCGGACGCTGTCAATGAGTTTTTACTCTCTGGCAAGCCCGCCGCACTCAAAGCCCCACGCAAGCGCTTCATGAAACTTCACGGCCGAACGTTTTGGGCATTAGGTCTACTCCAATACTTTTGGTATCACAGTGACAAGCGGCGCGAGCAATTTGTTGAAATGTGCAAAGACGAAGATGTTCAGACCCTGACGTGGCAGTCTTACACTCAGAAAAAGCTGGTGAAAAAGAAACGTAAAGAGCACCTACGCGTTTTCGTAAAGGATGTCGCGCAACTGCTTGGCCTCTCTAAAACCGCCACCTAGCTCGTGGACACACTGCTTAATTCGGGCGTTTTAATTGGCGGGATCCTTGCGCTTGTCGTAATTGAAATTCTGGCGCTCTGGTCGCAGCAAAAGGGTGCCGAGCATGGCATGTCGATCAGTCAGTACCTGCCCAATCTACTCGCCGGAGTTTTCCTAATGATTGCTGTGCAACTTGCCGTATGGGATGCCTCCAACACAGCACTCCTCAGCTGCTTAACACTCGCCGGTCTTTGCCACCTCTTAGAATTTCGCAAGAACTGGCGGCGAGGGTCACGTACGTAGCACACTCACCACGCGGGCTGCATCGCCACCTGCTTTGGCATTTCGTTCGGAATCGTGGGCAAGAAAAATAATCGCAAAATAGTCGCGCCAATCCCCACCTGCAGCGACATGCGTCGCAGTTTAGCGCCGAGACCCGGTTCATTTTCGAGGGCATCAGCACGCACATTGAGATCTAGCAACCGCTCCAAACCACGCTGGAACTTTGGATCACGCGTATTCAAGGTCAGCGGGAATACCTGCTTTGAGATCTCGGTCGTAATATCAAACACCGTATGGTCAAACTCGGTGACATCCATTCCAAACGCTTCGTAGAGCTTTGGCCGTGAATGGTCACGAACGTACATGGTGGTGTAAACCAAGACCAAGAACATGCGGATATACAGTTTATTAAAACCGGTGAGCAGCTTCGGATTCGCACGCATCAGTAAGGCAAACGCCTCCCCGTGAGAGAACTCATCGTTACACCACTCGTAAAACCAATTAAAAATAGGGTGGAATCGACGCTCCGGATTTCGCTCAAGGTGACGATAGATCGTGATGTAACGCGCGTAGCCAATCTTTTCAGAAAGATACGTGGCATAAAAAATAAACTTGGGACGAAAGTAGGTGTATTCCTTACTCTGCTTCAACACACTGAGGTCGACCGCCACACCCAACTTGTTAAGCGCACGGTTGATGAAGCCGGCATGACGCGACTCATCACGTGCCATGTATCGAAATAGTTGTGCAATCTCTGGATTATCAACCTTTCGCTCGATTTCTTGATACAGCACACAACCGGAATATTCGGCAGTAATCGAGCTCACCAACAAGTCCAAGAACTCTGCTTTCAACTCAGGATCGGCGTCAAGCTCCGCGGGATCAAACTCATAATTCTGCTTGAAGTGCTCACGGTTCTTATCCAGTTCAAAGGCGGCCATCATGGCATCCCACTCGCCTCGGACGGCTTCAATGTCGTACTGACCAATCTCCTGGCAATTTGTCGTGTAAAACCTGGGCGCCAGCGCACGACTTTCTATGGCTTGCTTGGTGCTCTCGTTCATCGCCGCCGAATCTTGTGCCATGTTTCCTCCATGTGCTCATTAGGGCATTCCAAAGCTAACACCATAATGTACAGATTTTTAGCCTATTAAAGTGTAAACTTTATTTTACCTTGGCCATTCAATCAAGTTGATAGTCCATCCCCACTTCATCAGAGACCTCAAATCATGTCCAGCACGAACGGCGAGAAACTTTTTCATCTCGGTTATGTCAGCGTTGAAACGAGCGACCTGGGGTCAGAGGGAATGGTAAGTCTTCTAGATGAAGCGAGGCGCAACAATGCGGAACGTAACCTCACCGGTATTCTTCTCCACCGCGACCGCTCCTTTTATCAGGTGCTTGAGGGCGAAGAGTCTGAAGTGAAGCGAGCGTTTGAGCACATAGAAAAAGACACGCGGCACAAGGCCGTTGATGTGTTGTTCGAGGGCCATGTTGACCAACGCGAGTTTGCCGACTGGCAGATGGGCTTTCTGAATCTCGATGGCTTAAATCCGGAGACGCTTAAGGGTTATTCTGACTTTTTATCGCGTGAGGACAACGCAAAAGATTTTCTTGAGAATCTGAGTCGTGGAAAACGCCTGGCCTTGATGTTTCGCTCAATGGAATAGCCGAGAGAAAGTTTTTTGCTCTTTCGCCCTCGACGCCTAGACTTGAAAAGTGGGGCTCGCAACCCCAAGTCGTAGTACATACAAAAGTTTTGGGAGACATTATGCAGTTTTTATCGTTTGGTCTGATTAGCTCAGTCGCAATAGCCATTCTCTTGATTGTTGTCTTAATGAAGGCCGTCAAGTTTGTGCCACAAAATCGCGCCTTTGTTGTAGAGCGTTTTGGAAAGTACACCCGCACTCTAGAGGCAGGCCTTAACTTTCTAAACCCTTTCTTCGATCGGGTCTCTTACAACCGAACCCTAAAAGAACAGGCTTATGACATCCCCAGCCAATCGGCCATCACGCGTGACAACATTCAACTCGTTGTAGACGGCGTACTCTATTTAAAAGTCTTGGACCCCTATAAAGCGTCTTACGGCGTTGACGACTACGTTTACGCTGTCACACAGCTCGCGCAAACCACAATGCGGAGCGAGATTGGTAAAATCGAACTTGATAAAACGTTTGAGGAGCGGGAGGCTCTCAACAACAACATCGTTTCTCAAATTAATGAGGCAGCTGGTCCCTGGGGTGTCATGGTGCTTCGTTACGAAATCAAGGATATCGAGCCACCACGAACTGTTCTTGACGCCATGGAACGACAGATGAAAGCCGAGCGAGAAAAACGCGCGTCTATTCTTGAGTCGGAAGGCGAACGACAGTCATCAATCAATGTCGCTGAAGGTGAAAAGCAATCGCGCGTTCTCGCTGCCGAGGCTGAGAAAGCAGAGCAGATATTAAAAGCAGAGGGGGAGGCGAATGCGATCATCGCGGTCGCAAACGCGAAGGCTGAGGCGCTTGCAAAAGTCGGTGCCGCCGCCAATACGGAAGACGGTCAAAAAGCCGTGCAGTTGGATCTTGCTGAACAAGCTATCACCGCCAAAGAGGCTATTGCGCGCAAGTCTTCGGTCGTACTGCTAAGCGACTCGCAAACGAATGCCGCGAACGTCGTTGCCGAGGCGATGACCATTGTCAATCGCCTGAACGCGGTGCAAGGGACGACTGATGGGACTTCTTGAATATTTTAGTGAGAACCAGGCGAGCTTTTGGTTCGCACTGGGGGCTTTGGCGCTTGTCATAGAGTTAGCGGTGCTTGGCATGAGCACCATCATTCTCTTCCTTATCGGTCTAGGCGCCTTGGTCACCGGGCTATTGGTTTACCTGGGTATTGTCCCCAACGGATGGCTCGCAGGCTTTGCGGTCATGGGCATTACCTCATTTGTACTGGGCGTCGCTTTGTGGAAACCGCTCAAGAAATATCAGACGGCCGAACCTCCTCGCTCAGGACAAAGCTCTGACTTTGTTGGACACGAATTTAAACTCTCAAGTTTATTAGATCGGGAAACGCACTCGACACATCAGTTCTCTGGCGTGACCTGGCGCGTAGATCTTGCCCGCGAGGAAGGCGATAAGTCCCTAGCCTCAGGCGATCGTGTCCGCGTCGTCGCCCTGCATCCGGGAATCCTCATCGTGGCTCAAGCCTGATTTAACGCGCTGACAGCCGGTCGCATCACAGCGAAGTTGCCATCTGCGGTCCCTATCAGTCTGTCTCTCACGTAAAGCTCGCCGCGCACATTAACAATTTTTTTTCCACGATTCATGACAGTGGCGATGCACTCGACCGTGCCGTCACGAACCGGTTTCAAGAAGTTCATGGTGATCTGAATCGTTGCGCAAACCTCACCTTCGTCTAAGTGTTGCATCACTGCCCCCCCCATAGCATTGTCCACTAGGGAAAAGAGTGCGCCCCCGTGAACAACACCGTTGGGATTTAAGTGCATCTCACTAATCGTGAGATTCCCCCTCGCAGCCTCAGGCTGGCAGGTTGGCGTCTCTAATCCAATGAGTTCAGCAAATCCGGGGCTAGGCATAAGGCACTCTGCGGCTTAAACGTTTAAGGAGCCGCAATATAGCAACTGGTATAGCAACTGGTATAGCAACTGTACTGCCTCGGTCACGGCTTACTCGGCGTGTCTTGGACGGCCTCTGATGGTGTCAACATGTGCAGCATAAGCTCACGGATTAATCCAACAGTTCGTTTCAGTAAATACCATGGATGCGTACGGCGCTTCTCAATGAGAAAACGTTTTGAGTTTCGCCTTGAAAAACGATGGTTGACGGAGTCCGGCACCGCCCATTGCAACGGCCAACAACGGCGGAGCACGAACATCAGACAAACTCAGCGCGAATTAGTCGTCAGCTCGTTTTAACAGATGTGACTCAATAAAATCTGCCTGACGACGATAGTAGAACAAACGATTCGATCGTTTGCGCCAGCCGTGCCCCTCATCGGGTATTTTGATATAAGGCGCCTCTACGCCGTTGGCACGAAGCGTTTTAACCATAACTTCTGTTTCATAAATATTAATCCTTGGATCCATCTCTCCGTGGGAGTACAAGACAGGTACGCGAATGTTGTCAGCCTGACGAATTGGTGAATTAGCCGAATAAAACTCACGCCACTGGGACTCACGAATATCACCATACTCAAGGCGATCTGACGCCTGGAGTGCCGGAGATGCCACCTCCAGTGCTGTGACCCAGTCAGCAACCCCGTAGCGCGAGACACCGACCTTAAATGCTGACGGATAGGCCGCAAGCACAGCATTGACCATATACCCACCGTAAGAGCCGCCCGAAACCGCCGCTCTGGAGGCATCCACCCGTCTGTCGCTCTCAAAGAAAGCTAGCATATCAACAAGATCGCGCACGCTGTCCAAGCGCTTGCGTTGATCATCGAGCATTACGTAGGTTCGCCCAAAACCAGTCGAGCCGCGCACGTTGGGTTTAAACACAGCCACTCCGCGCGCCACGTGATATTGAGACACCGCATCAAAGTTCGCTCTCGCCTGCGCGGTAGGCCCGCCGTGAACCTCGAAAATCACAGGGGGCGCTGAGGTCTCTCCACCGGTTACGGGCAGATACAAAAGCCCTTGTAGCTCAATGCCGTCTCTTGCGGGCATGGTCACACTAACCGGTTTAACAAGCGACTCAGCCGCAATACCTGCAAGATTTGAGCTAATGAGCCGACGACTCGTACCACTGTCGAGTTCGATGAGATAGATGTCGCCTGGCGTTCGCCAGCCACTAATACCAACGGACATCACATTGCTGTCATCAGAGCAAGTCAATGTATAGACACCATCGGGAATGTCTGGGAATTCAAGCGCCTCACCCGAGGAGAGATCGCGCCCCCTAAGCACATCAAAGCCATTTTGATTTTCCAACCACATCAGGTACCTGTCTGCCGGACCACAGAGGTTCACAGCGGACAAATCGAACGCTGACTCCGCCACTGAAACGAAGCGGCTGGCGGTTACGTCATACGCCATGACTGCCGCGAACTCACGATCAAGATTACTGGTGAGATACAACGTTTTGCTGTCTGAAGACCACGCGA
>JABIZW010000001.1 GCA_018666295.1 Halieaceae bacterium | reverse complement strand
CGCCCCCGCCACATTACTGATCTGTCATTTCGAACAAGGACCGGCGTTTTGATGACATTAAAACAATTGTTGACCGCATTTTTGGGCGTCCTGCTGGTCGCAGGACTCACTGTTTTTTCTTTGGTCAAGGCGCCCGTACCCCCGTCGCACCAGGTATTTGTAAATGGTGAAGTGCTCACTATGGATTCTACCAGTCGTATAGCTGAGGCTGTCAGTGTGCGCGATGGGGTCATTGATCAGGTCGGAAGCAGCGCTGAGATTCGAGCACTCATTACTGATCTGACGCAGGTGACAGAGTTGGACGGTCGGACATTGATGCCGGGGTTTGTAGATGCACACGGACACTTCCCTGGTTCAGGACAGACGGCCTTCTCGGTAGATTTAAACAGCCCACCGATTGGCGATACGGAGTCAATTTCGCAATTACTTGAAAAATTGCGGGCGTTTGGTCTTGAGCGAGGGGATGGGTGGCTGATCGGCAGTGGTTATGACGATACCTTACTGGCAGAAAGACGACACCCGACACGGTTTGACCTCGATCAAGTGTCGGCAACACGCCCCATTGGTATCGTTCACGTTTCCGGTCACTTGATGGTGGTTAATACGGCGGCACTCGAGGCGCTTGGTATTGATGAGACTACGCCAGACCCCGAGGGCGGACATATTGTTCGAGATCTGGATTCTCCCGACCAACGCAAGCCTAACGGTATCCTTGAAGAAACAGCGACCCATCAGGCGCGCGATCAAACACTGGATTTGTCGGTTTCAGACGCGTGGAATATGACACAGGTTGCAACCGAAGAATATTTGCGATTTGGTGTTACAACGGCGTCTGCCGGGGGGATGCCAACCGCGATTGCGGGGCTGTTGGGTCCAATGTCAGTTTACAACCAAATGCCATTGAGGGTGGCTTTGTTCCCGTTTTTTCATGAGGTCGGTGAGGCGCTTTTTACAGGGGAAATGGAACTGGCGGACTTGGCGGCGGGTCGCGTTAGCGTCCCTCGCGTAAAAATTGTTGCCGATGGCAGTATCCAAGGCTACACCGGCTATTTGAGCGAGCCTTACCATCGTCCCTATAAGGGTGACCCAACCTACCGTGGCTATCCGTCAGTATCTCGAGAGGATCTATTTGAACAGGTGCAGGGGCTATATGAGCGGCGCATTCAAGTGGCGATTCATGGGAACGGCGACGCATCGATTGAAGATGCACTTGACGCGATTGAAGCGGCCTCGCTCCTGCATCCTTGGGTCGAGGCGCGCCCGGTGATTATTCATTCGCAAATGGCGCGAAAAGATCAAATAGATCGCATGGCTGTGCTGGGTGTGAGCCCCAGTTTTTTCTCGGCGCACACATTCTTCTGGGGTGATCGGCACGCGGGTATTTTTATGGGGCCTGAAAGAGCCGCTAACATGAGCCCGGCTAAATGGGCACAAAATGCAGGTGTCCGTTTTTCCTCGCATATGGATACGCCCGTGACGCCCATGCGGCCTTTGCAGGCTGTGTGGAGCCCTGTCGAACGCAAAACTAAAACTGGTGTGGTTCTGGGGCCGGATCAGCGTATCGACCGCATGTCCGCGTTACGAGCAGTGACGATAGACGCCGCTTGGCAGGTTTTTTTAGACGAGCAAGTTGGCTCAATAGAGCCGGGTAAACTCGCTGACTTAGTCGTTTTGTCGGCCAGTCCCCTCACGGCGCCCGACATGCGTAACCTCAAGGTCGATATGACCCTGATCCAAGGGGTCACGCAGTTCCAAAGAAACTAGCGTTTAACGCTGGCTTTTAGATCGCCAAATTCGCAACTCGTTAATGAGGGTCTCAGGGACTTCAAGCGCGGCAAAGTGTCCGCCTTTTTCAAACCGATGTTCAAAGTGGACCAGGTTCTTAAATCGAGTACGTGCCCACCGCTCACTCGTCCGCATAATCTCCTTTGGAAATACGCTCAGACCCATCTTTCTCTGAATCGGACTCAAGTTCGGTGTATTGAAACTCTCCCAATAGAGGCGCGCCGAGGATACGCCTGAATTGGTGGCCCAGTACAACATGACGTTGTCCAACATCGTGTCTTTTGACAAAACGTTTTCAGGGTGTCGCACTCCGTTGGTCTCGCAGTCCATCCAGAACGCGAACTTTTCGACAATCCAGGCCATTTGGCCCGAGGGTGAGTCAGCAAGCGCATAACCGACGGTCTGAGGTCGCGTGCTTTGTACCTTGGAGTACCCGGAGTCCCATTCGTTGTAAAACTGAAAGGATTCAAGGGCATCGATCTCTTCGGCTTGAAGGTTCTCAAGTGTTGTCTCGTCGGGCTGGACGATTGGGAGAGTGCAGTGACCCGAGAGGCACCCCGTCGTTTCTTGGAGCAAGATAGCCTGGGTAACGATGGAGCCCCAGTCACCGCCGTGTGCGTGAAACGCAGTGTAGTTGAGGCGCTGCATGAGTTGTTCCCACATGTTGGCAATGACGGCAACATTAGTGCCGGGTCGATCTGGTTTACCCGAGAAGCCGAAGCCGGGGAGGGCCGGCAGCACAACATGAAAGGCATCGTCGACGGTGCCTCCGAATTCAGTGGGGTTCGTTAGTGCTTCGATAACATCAAGGTATTCCAGTACGGACCCGGGCCATCCATGGGTAATCAGCAATGGCGTCGCGTTGGTATGGCGGCTGCGCTTGTGGATGAAGTGAATGTCGATGCCTTCGATTTCTGTGAGGAAGTTGTCGAACTCGCTGAGCCGACTGGCGACTCGACTGAAGTCATAGTCGGCCCGCCAGTAGTCAATGAGCTCTTGCTGGTAGGACAGGGGCAGTCCCTGACCCCAGTCTTCAACCGTTTCGGCATCGGGGAAGCGGGTTGCTTTTAAACGCGTCAGTAAGTCGGCGATGCACGCATCGGAGATCTGGGGTGTGAAAGATCTTATTGCACGATTATTCATGACGTTGGTGCCTCAGCGGATACTTACGGTCAACATACGTCCTGCAAGTTCTGCGCTCAAGCGCTACCTGACTGGTTAACCGCCTTGAGGTGGTCTTCGCTCAACCGATCCTCCAAGGCAGTCCGTTGCTCGGGCGCTTCAACGTTGTCGCCGAGTAAGTAAGGCGAGCGCGGTTGTCGATCTAAGAACAGCTTCCCTGACGATAAACCGGCTTGATCGGACTGAGCCATCCAGACGACTGTGTCCGCCCCTTCTCGGTGAGATCTCAGTACCAGGCGCGTTATTATTCGGAACAGAGGCAGTGCGGTTTGCACGCCGGGCGTGTCTGACCATCCGGGGTGCATGGCGTTCACTAAAATATTGTGTTCTGCCCACCGGCTTGCCCAGATTTCGGTCAATGTGTTGAGTGCTCTCTTACACTGCGCGTAAGCGCGTGCGCCACGATACCCGTCACTCGATACGTTCAGTCTTTGTAGATTGAGTCGCTCGGCGTACATCCCGCCTGACACAACATTGATGACCCGCGAGGGCTTTTTATGATGCGACAGCAAGGGCATCAGCGCCTCGGTCAGGCGCCACGGCGACAACAAGAGCAGTGCATAACTTCTTTCCAGGCCCTCTCGGGTCACTGAGTGATCATTGAACAAGGCGCCGGCGTTGTTGATCAACACATCAATTGGGCGGCCGTGTTCAAGGAGTCGTCTCGCCAATGAATCAGTGGCAGTGATCAGACTGAGATCAGCGAGCTCCACGTTGAAATCTGAGCGCCCCGTCTCATCACTGAGCACGCGCAACGTCGCGTCAGCCTTCTCTTGGCTGCGCACGACAAGTGTCAGATCTGCACCTGCGACCGCCAAGTCAATAGCAGCAGCCAGTCCAATACCCGAATTTGCACCGGTCAAAACGACGTGGCAGCCCTCCATACGCTCGGTGACGGGTTGCCAGGCTTTTTGACTTGATGTGTAACCGAATCGGGTAAATGTTTTCAACGTACTCAACGACTTTTTATCAGCACGCGCATTTTCTGGGCTTAACGTTGCCTCGCAAGGCACTTGTTCTAACACACTTTTAAGGTGGTCAATCGCAGACTGACACTGTTGCTCAAATATGTCGCGGCGCCGGGTAAAAAATTTACTCAGGCCAAATTTGAAATAAAAGTCGATGCAGTAAGAAATCTCAACCCCACGCTCTGATTCGGTAAACGTAATGCTGTCGTTGACATTGAACAACAGGCTTCTGCCGGTCATAACAAGACGATTGCTTGGCCTAAATTCTGTGATCACGTAGGTGAAGGGGATCCGTATACCGCCTAAATTGACGCCTACGGTAAAGCGGGAGCCTTTGGCTACGGGACCTTGTGTTCGCTTACTCGCTGAGACCACGTTAGAGTCCCACTCGATCAGCTTGCGAAGATCGGCAAGGTAGGTAAAACAGTCGTACGGATTCCGATCGACACAAATAGTCTTGGTAATACGTAACATGGGATATTCCTGTGAATGCCTAGCTCCTTACGACAGAGTTAGGTGCTCAGTTCACAGACGGGTTCACTCGTCTCGGTAAACGACCCGTAGGGGTTCGCCAAAATCGTCGTAGACAATTTCTTTTTTGGGCTTTGTTTTGGGACGTCGAACGGTTTTTGGCGCGCGCTTGAGTTGGGCTTCTCGACGACGGTTTAAGGTGTCAATCACATCGTTGACTGGGGTTCGCTGCTGCGGCTTACCCGTAAAAATTGGTGTATGTATGGCTGATACAGCCTCGTCTACCGCACTGACGCCCTGAGGAACAGCGCGTATTTCGCCGCCACCCTTTAGATATGACCGCGTTTGACTTTCGAGATGGCGACGCATCTCTTGTTTGGATGGGGGCTTTTTCAAATTAATTCACCTCACCGACCAGTATAAACCCCACTGGGGCGAATAAAAGAACTGCGCTGATTTTGTTTGTGCTTGCTCGTGCGTGGGCAGTTGATACTATCCATGCGCAAGCGCAGACAACGATGGGGGACAGTATGCAGTGGGTGCGATCAGCTCTGATTTTTCTAATATTAGCAGTGACGGTAATACCCATTGGATCCATCTTGGTGATTGCCTCATTCGTGGCGCCTTACAGAGTGACCTACTTTTGGATTGGAAGACCGTGGCTGCAGTTTTCGATTGCCACGATTCGATGGGTTGGTGGGGTTAATTGCCGCCTCACAGGCTATCAGAACTTATTAGACGCTGCGGCGGGTAATCGTGTGATTATTTGTAGCAAGCACCAATCCACCTTTGAGACATTCTTTTTTCCAAGCGTCATGACTAATCCGATCGCGTACGTTTATAAGAAAGAGCTCAACCTTGTCCCATTTTTTGGTTGGGCAATTGGACGACTTCACATGGTGCCGATCGATCGCAGTGCAAAAGGAGATGCTTGGCAGCGGGTCGCTCTTATCGGTGCGCGCCTGATGGATCAAGGGAAGTGGATTATTATGTTTCCAGAGGCGACGCGTGCGCCCCGTGGGGAGCAGCTGCTCTACAAGTCGGGTGCGGCGCGACTGGCCTTAGAAACGGGTGCTGTTATTGTGCCTGTTGCCGCTGCGACAGGTCGGTGTTGGCCGCGCGCGTCTTGGACTTTTGTTCCCGGCACGGTGGACGTCTCGGTGGGTCCTGCTCTGCGCGCAATGAAGGACGAAAGCGCCGTCGAATTCATGGGTCGAGTGGAAGCGTGGATTGAGGCAGAAATGCGGCTCATCGATGCTGAGGCTTACGCCAGCTAAACGCTAACAATAAAAGAGAAGAGGGTTGATATGGGGTTTTACAACGATCTAGTCGTGCCGAGACTCGTCACATGTGCATGCGGCACTAAGCCGGTTATTCGGCAGCGACAGAAGGTGGTCCCGCGCGCAACGGGAACCGTCCTGGAGTTTGGTATCGGCGCCGGGCACAACCTTCCTCACTACACGGCCGAGCAGGTCGACAAAGTCATTGGTATTGATCCTTGCAGTACGTCCTGGGAATTAGCGTCACAGCGAGCGAGTGCCGCCAATGTTAATGTCGAGTTCATTCAGGGGTCGGCAGAAGATATTCCCCTTGAAGATAACTCGGTGGACTCGGTACTGATTACGTTTACCTTGTGCACCGTGCCCAACCCGCAGGCGGCTTTAGCAGAGGCACGCAGGACACTCAAGCCTACCGGTAGATTGTATTTCTGCGAGCACGGTATCGCGCCTGATGAGTCTGTGGCGAAATGGCAGCGACGGATAAACCCAGTCTGGAAACGCGTGTTTGGCGGATGCCATATTACGCGCGATACGCGAGGCCTTCTCCAGGAGGCTGGATTTACTGTCGATGCTGTTGAGCAAATGTACCTTCCGGGAACGCCCTCGATTGCAGGCTTCAATACCTGGGGCGATGCGAGTATTGCTTAGTCATTGACAGGCCCGTTAGCGGATAGCCGACGCGGTTTTCAAGCCGAGTCCTTTCAACCGTTTTTAATTTAAGAGGTACCCCAGCATGCACCGCCCTGAACCAAACTTTAATGTCGCAGCTCAAGTCATCAAACAAGCGGAGCTCAATCCGAGTGACACAGCCATTATTTTTGAGGGCACGAAGCGTACTTATGGAGAATTTGCGCAACGCGTCCGTTCCTTGGCTGGACTGCTGCGTAGTGCCGGTGTTTGTGTCGGTGACCGCGTCGGCTTTTTAGGATTTAATCAGCCAAGCTTCATCGAAACGATGTTCGCGACTGTGAGTCTGGGTGCGATTTTCGTACCGCTGAATTTTAGACTGACCGGCGAGGAGCTTGCGTTCATTATTGACGATGCCGGCGTCCACTCGTTGATCGTCGATCCAGACCTGATTCCAGTCGTTCAAAGTGTCAGGGAACGGTTACCGTGTCGCCGGTTTTATTCGGTCCACGGTGCCCTAGACGGTTTCGCCTGTCTCGAGTCAGGTTTGAGTGTTGCCGCGCCCGTGAGCGAGATCGCGTCCTCGTCACCCCATGACACGCTATTGATTATGTATACCTCGGGTACAACGGGCTTGCCAAAGGGTGCCATGCTGACCCACGGCAATATTGTCTGGAACAATGTTAACGCCAGTCTTGCGTTCGGAGCGAACAAATCCGATGTCCTCTTGACCGCAGCGCCACTGTTTCATATCGGTGGCCTAAACGTGATGACTATTTCGGCCTTTCAAATGGGGAGTCCGCTGGTCTTACTCCGCCACTTCGATCCTGAAGCGGTGTTAGACGCCATCGAAGAGCACAGTGTGACCCACATGTTTGGTGCGCCGGCTATGTTTTTGTTTATGGCCCAGCATCCAACATTTGCCGCCCGGGATCTGTCGTCAATTGAGATTTTAATCGTGGGCGCCGCACCGTGTCCCGAATCGCTAATTTCGCTGTACGGTCAGCGGGGAATTAGCTTTTGCCAAGGTTATGGGCTGACAGAAACGAGCCCGTTTGCGTCTTTTTTGGGTCCTCAAAAGTGTCTCGAAAAATTGGGGTCAGCCGGACTGCCTCCCGTTCACACGGAACTGCGTATTGTCGATAACGACAATGTTGCGGTCGGTGCTCACGAGCGTGGTGAAATATGCATCAAAGGCCCTAATATTATGAAAGGCTACTGGAACAGACCTGAAGCAACGGCCAGTGCCATTGACGAAATGGGGTGGTTTCACTCCGGCGATGTGGGATACATCGACGAAGAGGGTTACCTCTATATTTGTGATCGGCTCAAGGATATGGTGATTACAGGGGGTGAAAACGTTTACCCTGCGGAGGTGGAGAGTGTTTTGTTCGAACACCCGGCAATCACCGAGGTGGCCGTTATTGGCTTGCCCGATGAAAAGTGGGGAGAGGCTGTCACCGCGGTCGCGGCATTGACGGACGGGTCCGATTTGGCGTTAGAGGCGTTGCGGGATTTCGCTGCCGCTAAACTTGCACGCTACAAACTGCCCTCAAGGCTTCATATCGTCGACGCCTTGCCGCGCAACCCAGCCGGCAAGGTGCTTAAGTTTGAGTTGCGGGAGACGCTGGCGTAACGGTTCAGTGCGATCTATGCCATCAACAGCGGTTCGATTATTGCTTGTGTTGCTCATCAGTACGCTGTTGCTCGCGGGCTGTGCGCAGGAGCGCGTTGAGGATTTGATTACACGCATTGCCACGCCCGTCGATATGTCGGGTCATTGGGAAGTTGATTACGCACGTAGCGACAATTTCCAAGATCAGCTCAATTTAGTATCCCGTCGCATTCAGCGCGAGGCGGCGCGGCGCGCAAAGCTTGCGGAGGAGGGTCGGGGGTTCGCGGGTGGACCGCTGCCGGGTCGAACCGATTTGATCACGCTGGCGCGGTTAGCGGAAATCATTACCGAGCCCAATCTCCTTGAAATTATTCAGGGGGATGCCCGTGTCAGGGTCAAGCGCGCGAACAGCTTTGCGTTGGTTTGTGAAACTGATGATTCAGGACTCTCACTGACAACCGATTCGTTGGGTACGCAACATTGCGGCTGGGATGGTGATCAGCTCTTTTTTTCGTTGCAGCTGCGGGACGGTTTGGACATCACGCATCGGTTGTCCCTGTCCGCGGATGCCGAAACGGTACTAATGGTCACCGCCGTCGAAACAAACGGGGCCCGATTTCCGCTGGTAGTCAGTCAGTATTTTACGCGCTACGACCCAAGCGCAATGGGATATCGCTGCGAGCGCAGTCTCACTAAGGGAAAAATATGCACCACTCAGTAAGCGCGCGCTCACTGGCATGCGTGCTCTTCGCAATGGGTTTGGTTTGCCCCGTCGTGTTGGCGGAGGCGACGCAGGAAGCCGACGTTCTAACGATTAGTGTGGGCGATGCAGTGGCGAAGCCGCAACAGCCTGGGCTCCCCCTTGATGTCGGTATTGTGGTGACCACGGGCGTTGTCAATAACAGTGGAACCGATATGGAAAGCTCCTTTCGGGAGACTGAAGCCAAATTGGTTGGCACGCGAATGCGACGGGAGCTAGAGGCCCATGAGGGTTGGGGTGTGGTTCGACTTTTCCCCGAGCCTTCAGTCATTCCTCAGGTGACGTTGGAACTAAATGTCCTGATATCGGACGGCGCGCACCTGAGTATTGCGGCATTCGGTTATGACGTGTCGGGTCGGGTGCTGTTAGATCGGACCTACAACGATGTGGCGTTGGAGTCAGACTATCTCGGCGAGGGTGCAGATCCCTTCAACGATTTATTTGTGCGTGTTCATGTCGATATGCTGTCTGCGCTGATGACTGAAGCGCCCGCCATCGCTGTGCTTAACTCCGTGTCATTCCTTCGCTACGCACAAGCGCTCGTGCCCGAGGCTTTTTCTGGTTATCTTAGCCACCGCGAGGGGCGTTGGTATTTAACCCGGCTACCCAGCGGGCAAGATCCCATGGGGATAAGACTCAAAAAGCTTCAAGAGTACGAATTACTGTTCATTGATACCATTGACGAGCAAATCCGCTCGATAGAAGCAGAGGTTGGTGCGGCGTACAGCCTGTGGCGAAGAGCCAGTAAAGAACAGCTTGATTGGCTGGAGTTGCGGCGGAGTCGAGACTCTGACGAAAAAAAATTCACCGATGATTCAGCGTTTTCGCGTCTTCAGGCGGTTTATGCGGCCTATCGATCATTAAAAATTCATGAGCAGGAGCTATTTGAGTTGGTGCTGGATCTAGAGAGCGAAGCGCGTTCCACGGCCCTGTACGTGGAAAAACAGGTTTTTAAGCTAACAGGGACGCTCGAGCAACAATACCGTGAGTGGCGTTCTATGCTGTTGCGAATTAATGACTTGGAGTCCCTGCGATGACGCCGACATTATCATTTTTGGCGACCTGTCCGGTGGGGCTTGGGCCATTGTTGCTCAGTGAGCTGTCCGACCTCGGTGCTGAAGACCTTAGAGACACACCGGCCGGTGTTTACTTCTCGGGTTCTATGGCGCTCGCTTATCGGGCGTGTTTGTGGAGCCGGCTGGCAAATCGAATTTTAGTCAGGCTTTCTGAGACGGCCGTCTCCAACACGGATGATGTTTACGCGTCGGCCCGCGGGTTGAAATGGTCAGACCACATGACGCCCAGGACGCGCTTTGCCGTTGAGTTTCGTGGGCAGAGCGCTTACATCAAAAACACTCACTTTGGTGCGCTCAAGGTCAAAGATGGGATTGTTGATTACTTTCGCGAACAGGTGGGCGAGCGTCCTTCGGTGGACGCCAAACAGCCGGACCTTCGCATTGTGGCCCAGCTCAGCAAAGGTAAGTTGACCATCAGTCTCGACTTGTCAGGCGACAGTTTGCACAAACGAGGCTATCGCTTGGAAGGCGGGAAGGCGCCGCTAAAGGAAAATATTGCTGCGGCGGTTTTGTTGCGCGCTGGCTGGCCGGAGAAGTTTAAGAGCGGAGCCTCGCTGGTAGATCCCATGTGTGGTTCAGGGACGCTGTTAATCGAGGCGGCGCAAATGGCGCTTAATATTCCGCCGGGCCTGCGGCGAGAGCGCTTTGGTTTTATGGGATGGCTCGGACACCGCAAAGATCAATGGGAGATGATTGTGGCCGAGAGTCAGTCCCAGGTGAAAGCGGCGCTGCCTGACGGAGTGGAGATACGGGGTTACGACGGCGATGTAAATGCGATTCGACGGGCTGAGGAGAACGCTCGCCGAATGAACCTCAGCTCAGTGGTTCGCGTGCGGGTAAAGCAACTGTCTGAGGTCATTAAACCGACCCACCAAAATATGCAAGGCGGCCTTTTGGTGGTGAATCCTCCATGGGGTGAGCGCTTAAGTACCCCCGGCGCTGCGGGACAACTTTACGCCGCGCTTGGGCAAGTGATGCACTCTGAGTTTTCGAGCTGGGATGCTGCGGTTCTAGCGGCCGATGTCACACACGCCAAGGCCACCGGGCTTCGAAGTTATAAAAACTATAAAATGAAGAGCGGGCCCATCGACATAGCAGTCTTTTTATTCTCGTTGAGCGAGACTAATAAACGTCGCGAAGAGGCGGCAAGTCCCGGCAATGAGTCTGTCGAAGCGCCACCACCGGACTTGTCTGAGGGCGCTCAGATGGTGGCCAACCGATTGCGCAAAAATCAAAAAAAGCTCGCGAATTGGCTGCAAAACGACGCGGTTGAATGCTATCGAATCTATGACGCGGACATGCCCGAATACTCCGTCGCCATCGACGTGTACGGTGAGCACGTTCATGTTGCCGAATACGCACCCCCAAAAACAGTAAAAGAGGATGATGCCAATCGCCGCTTTGAGGAGATTCTCGATGCGGTCCAGGTTGTTTTTGATATTGCCGATCGGCGCGAGGTGGCGGTAAAGCGCCGTCAACGGCAGCGTGGGCTGAAGCAGTACGAGAGAGTCTCTCGAAAAAATGAGCGGATTTTTGTTCGTGAGTGGGGCGCAAAGCTTTGGATCAACTTATTTGATTATCTCGATACGGGTTTATTCCTTGACCATCGACCGTTACGAGGTCGGATACAGGCAGAGGCAGAGGGTAAGCGCTTTTTAAATTTGTTTTGCTACACCGGGGTGGCCAGTGTTCAGGCCGGTTTGGGTGGGGCTCGGTTTTCAACCAGTGTGGACTTGAGTAATACTTATTTGGATTGGTTTCGCGAGAATTTGGCGAGTAACGGGCTTGCGGAAGCGAAGCACAGAGCCGTTCGATCCGATGTAATGACATGGCTAGCGCAGGAGACTTCCGAGTACGACCTGATTTTGCTCGATCCGCCCACGTTTTCTAATTCAAAGTCGACACTGAATCATTTCGATGTACAACGCGATCATGTTGAGCTGGTTGTGCAGTCTATGGCGCGACTGGCACCCAATGGCGTCTTGTATTTTTCAAACAACCAACGGCGTTTCAAGCTAGACCCCCAGATTTCGGAGCAGTTCGTGGTTGAGGACATTACGCGCGCGACCATTGGTCCTGATTTTATGCGCTCAAGTCATAGTCACACCTGCTGGCGACTACAACATCGGTCGAGTTGAGCGAAGGCGAAATAAGCGTCTGTGGAGCCACACGAGCGTCGAACTAAAGGCGCTGTCTCATCACGGCGGCCCACTTAAGTTGTCAATGCGCGTGCGCACTATCAGGTAAGGCATTGATAAACCTGAAAAGATCAGCGACGGGTCTGCCTGCAGTGAAGGACTCTAAGCCCCAAGAGCGAATGCGTCTTGGCGGTCGATCTACCGTGTTTGCGTAGCGGTATCCCGACGCCCACCTGCCCGGTAATGTGGTAATATCGCGCGCCGTGATGTTGGGCATCGCAGACAATTCAGTATCGGTGGTAAAACCAACGCCGCTGATCGTGGTTACAAGACAGGATTCTACTATGGGATTGACGCTTTACGATAAGTTGTGGGATGCACACCTTGTTGATCAGCGCGATGACGG
>JABIZW010000131.1 GCA_018666295.1 Halieaceae bacterium | reverse complement strand
GAGGACGTGACCATTTCCAGTCCAGTCGATGCCGCAACGGATGAGGGTCTAACCGAGGCGACCCGCGACGTGCTGGGCGGGCTGACGGCTCGAGAAGCAAAGGTCTTGCGTATGCGATTCGGCATCGACATGAACACAGACCACACGCTTGAAGAAGTGGGTAAGCAGTTTGACGTCACGCGTGAGCGCATTCGTCAAATAGAGGCTAAGGCGCTTCGTAAACTCCGCCATCCCACTCGCTCGGACTATCTTCGCAGCTTCCTCGACGACTGATACCGCCGATCAACTTGTTTTTGGCCTAGGCAACCCCTAGGCTCTTTCCCATAATAACGAACGTGCGGGGACTGCCGCGCGTCTTGCTGTATGGGGAAAAAGCGAATGCTCAATTACACCGCCAAACTGCTGGGCGGCTTGTCGGTACTGGTCGCCTGCTTTGCGGTCCACGCAAGCGAGCACTACGGGGCGCATTGCGCGGCGTGCCATGGGTCTGACGGTAGCGGCAACGCAGCACTGAACGCACCCAATCTGACTCACCTTTCAGAGCCCTACATGAAACGCCAAGTGGCAGCGTTCAAACAGGGTTGGCGCCAGTCGTCCGATGCCGCCTCTCCCAGCGCAATTATGGCCGCCGCCATTGAGAGCCTGGATTCAACGCTACTGGATCTAGCGGTGTCCGAGGCGGCCCAGCTAGTCCCGGTCACCCCAAAGCGAACCTCCTTGGAAGAATTTGATCTGCGAAAAGGGCGGAGTCAGTACACCGCATTTTGTGGTTCATGCCACGGGACGACGGCAACAGGAAACGATCGGCTCGGAGCGCCGGCACTGGTCGGCTTAGAGGTGGCGTACCTGGTTCGTCAATATCGTGCATTTGCCAGCGGCGCGCGTGGCTCGCACAAGTCAGACCGCTATGGACAGCAAATGGCCCGGCTTGCCAAGGCACTGCCAAACGCAGATCAGATCGAGAACGTGATGGCCTATGTCGAAAGCCTTACACAGTAGCGGACAGACCCCGATGCTAGTGAGTGGGGGGACTATTTTGACAATGAATATGCGTCGACATACTGGCTTTCGCCTGCTGCTTTTAGGACTCATGCTGTTGGCGAACGTGTTCATAAGCCCGCACTCCCAAGGACGCGACGACGACGCGGCGAAGGCCTTAGTGTTGCGCTCAATCTGCCCTGCCGGATTTACCCTCGAACCCGCAGACGGCTGTCAATTGAACAGCCGCTACAACCAGTATACGTCCCCACACAATAGCGGTGTGGGTGGGCTTAGGGCCGGCCTACCAGCGCTTCGCGATGGGTTTCAACCCAAAGTCATTGATTTGGGCCGGTACCTGTTTTTCGACCCCATACTCTCAGCAGACAAAACGATTGCTTGCTCGAGCTGCCATGATCCTCAGCTTGGCTTTGCGGACGGCTTGGGTCGAGCACAAGGCATTAACGGCGCTGTGCTGGATCGGTCGGCGCCCAGCCTGTGGAATATCGGCTTCTTCAGAACCTTACTCTGGGATGGCAGCAAAGAAAGACTTGAGACGCAGTTACTTGGACCTCTCTACTCCGATAAAGAAATGGGTAATCGTCCGGATCGTGTGCTCAGTGACCTCAACGCCAACGAAAACTATCGACGGCTGTTTGCCGACGCCTTTGAGACGCCCACCATTGAGCTCGAGCAGGTGTACACCGCATTAACCGCCTTTGAGGCGTCGCTCGTCTCGCTAAACAGCCGATACGACTTTTATGCTCACGGTGTCCACAGCGCCCTCGCGCCCAGTGAGCTTGAGGGGCTTAATATTTTTAGGTCGTTCGTATCGCGTTGCGGCGAGTGCCACACCCCACCCCTCTTCAGTAACCAGCAAATTGCCATTATTGGTGTGCCTGAGCCTGAGGGAAGACCGTTTGATCCCGGAGCCAGTGCAACATCAGGCATTCCAAGCCAGCGCGGTGGTTTTCGGGTGCCGAGCCTGCGAAACATCGCCAAAACAGCGCCATACATGCACCAAGGAACGTTTGAAACACTCAGGGAAACGGTCGCGTTTTATAATGGTGGGCGCGGACATGCGGTCCCCGAGGACGAAAACCTACTCATTCATTGGCATATTTGGGAGCCGGACCTCCGCGAGGAAGAACTCGACAGATTGGTTGATTTCCTCCACGCTCTGACCGATGAGGGTTTTATGCCTGAAATACCGACAGTAGTTCCGTCGGGCTTACGTCCGGGAGAGGCGAAGCACCATTCAACACTGACGTCGAGACAACAATAATGATTAAAAGTAGCTACACACGACTGCTCTGTATTCTGGGCCTTATTTTTCTAAGCCATGCGGCATCGAGTGCTGTTCACGAGGTAAAAGAAGGCGGGTCGATTCAAGCGGCGGTCACCAAAGCACAAACCGGTGACGTTATCCGTGTCTTCCCCGGCACCTATCACGAAACCGTCTACGTCGACAAAGACGATATCTCGCTGATTGGTGTGGTCGAAGACGGTCAGTGGCCTCACCTTGATGGCCAAAAAATTCTTAATGACGCCATTTTATATTCAGGCAATGGATTCAGTGTCGAGTGGTTCAAGATCACGCATTACAAAGGCAATGCGATCATGGGGCAGTCAGGCAATAACTTTTCGATTCGCAACAACTGGGTCATCGATACTGGGCTATACGGCATCTTCCCCGAGTTTGGCCATAACGGCCTCATCGAAAACAACATTCTTAGTGGCATAGAAGATGCAGCTATTTACGTCGGCATGTCGGACTACGTCGATGTTCGCAATAATCAAGTCTTCGACAACGTTGCCGGCATCGAGATCGAGAACAGTCGCCATGTGTTAGTCGAGGGTAACGTCGCCAGGAACAACACCGGCGGTATTTTAGTCTTTATTACGCCGGGCCTCCCGATCAAGTCGTCGTATGACGCCATTGTTCGACGCAACTTCATCACCAACAACAACACGCCCAACTTTGCCATTCCTGGATCGCTTGTCGCCGGAATCCCTTCAGGCACCGGTATTTTGGTGATGTCAGGCGACAAGGTGGTTATCGAGGACAACATCATTACCGGCAACAATACGGGCGGCATCATCGTCACCAGCGGTGATTTCGTCACCGAAGTTGCCAGCGACAAAGACTCAGACCCCCACTCCGATGAAGTGATGATTCGCAACAATATCATGTTCGATAACGGTAACGATCCGGACGGAGAGATGAAGCTCCTTATGCTGAGTAAGTTCAGCACCAAAGGTCCCGACATACTCGCGTATCAGAGTGCAACAGCAAAGGAGCGCGGCAGTTGTATCTCACGCCGAGAAGCCTACCGTTCATATGGGCTCGATGACTGGGCAGATTGCGATGCGCCGACGGTGCGTGCCGCAGATGCCGTGACGTCGGCACAAGAAATAAGTACGACTCGACAGCTCATTACTAAGATGTTGCCGGTCCCCGCCGAACCGCGCGTCATTACGGTCGACGCCGATGGGGCTGAAGTGGTTTACAACGGAATCTGCGCCGGCTGTCACGCCTATAATGTCCGATTGATTGGCCCTCCTGCATTTGTCATCCAGGCGCAATATGGCGACGACGCAAAAGCAATTGCGGACTACGTCGCCAATCCGGAAAAGCGGCGTCCTGACTTCCCAAGTATGCCGCCACAGAGCCATGTCTCTGAAGAAATGCGTCTGCTGGTTGCCCAATACATGCTGAGTCTCACTGAGTGAACCTGATTGCGGTACAACAGGATGTGCCGCATCGAAAGCTATGCACCGACTGTGGGGTCAGTCGAACCGATGACCCCAGTCGCTGTGGGTCAGCGTGCCAGTTTATAAACCCTGACTACACCACCTTAGAACGTCGGGTCCACGGTCGCACCCGAATGACGCAGGGTGACATTGAGCCGTTCTTTGGCGTTGTTGAAGACATGCACCAGGCCTCTCTCAGACCTCGTCGAGAAGGGGCACAGTGGTCCGGGATTACCACCCGTCTGGGCGAGTCGCTACTGGAGCGCGGTGAGGTCACTGCTGTGCTGTGTATCGGAG
>JABIZW010000002.1 GCA_018666295.1 Halieaceae bacterium | reverse complement strand
TTTACGCTCCAATGGGCTCACCAATGCGCTTTACAAAGCTGATCAAGAACGGTCTGACCAGCTGGTTAAGCTTGAGTCTGCGGTTTCATCGGCAGCGTTCCTGACGCCAGTTGAAGCTGAAGCTGCTTTCAATATCATTGCAGAGCGTCGTGATGTTCGCTACCTCGTGGTCCCTGATTCTTTTTTCGAGACAGCTGATAATGTTACTGAGGACGCCATCGAAGGCTATTACGAGAAGAATGCCTTGTCTTTCTCCCAGCCTGAGCGCCTTCGAGTGGCCTATATTGAGCTAAACCTTGATCAATACACTACTTCGGTGGATCAAGCAGAGGTCGATGTGCAGCTTGCCTCAGCGCTTGCAGATTTTGAAACAAAAGCTGAGTCCGAAGTCGCCCATATTTTGGTCACACAAGCAGATGACGAAAGTGGCGTGGACTATGCTGCGCGCGTGGACGCTGTCCGTGCAAGGCTTGATTCGGGTGAGGCCTTTACACTGGTCGCACGAGAGGACTCAGATGATATTGGGTCAGCCTCAATTGGTGGCGATTTGGGATACACCGATGGCAGTGTATTTCCAGATGAGATGGAATTAGCGATTGAACAATTGTCGGTTGGGGATGTCTCGCCGGGAGTGGTCACCGATGCGGGCACGCACTTTATTTTGCTGAAAGGAAAAACCGCCGCCGAACAAGTTGCCGATGAGGTCTTACGCGCAGAGATCGCCGACAGTCTTCAGACCGCTCAAGCGCAGCAAGATTTGCTGATCGCAGTCGATCAATTAAGAGATGCAGTCTTCACTTCTGATGGTCTCGAGAGCGCCGCTCGCGCCTTGGGTGTCCAGGTGGAGACTTCAGCCCCCTTTTCTCGTGATGAGGGACAGGGCACCTTTAACGAATCAAGCGTTCGGCAAGCAGCGTTTAGCGACGACGTACTGTTAGACGGGAACAATAGTGAGGTTATTGAGCTCTCGGGTAGCCGATTTGTCGCGCTGTCGTTGCTCGAGCGGCTGCCAGAGGGCATTCGACCACTTACAGAGGTGCGTCAAAGCATTGCCTCGCAGCTCGCTGACAAAGCGCGCGAGACGGCGATGACGGCTCTTGTTGAGGAGATTAATGCGGAAATGGCTGCCGGCGCGACGTTAGAGTCATTGGCGACGGCCAAGAACTTTGAGTGGCGCGTAGAACTGGGAGCGACAAGACAGAACGTGATTTTACCTGCGAGTGTTCTGCAGGCCGCATTTGCCAAGCGTGTGGATGACACTGAGACCGTTGACACCGTTCAGCTGGACGCGGAGAGCTTTGCATTAGTTCAGCTTGCGCGCGCGCAGCCGGGCAGGGCGGATACCATTATCGATGCAGAGCGCGCATCGTTGCTGCAAGAAGTGTCGCAAGTACAGGCTTCGCTACTGCTAGCGGAGTTTACCGCGGATCTCCGACGACGTGGCGACGTAGTCACACGCTAATCTGGAGAGCGATAGGGTGGCAGATGACGCATTCGCCCGGCTGATCCGAAGTGCTGGAGTCACTGAGACAAACCGAGGCGGCAATTCCGACTTTATTGGAAGTGTTAACGGACGTGTGCCTTACCCCCTAGAGACGTGGGCCCCAGAACACTGCGGGCAACTCGATATGGCGATCGACCGAGACGGCCGATGGTTCCATGAGGGCTCTGAAATTAAACGCTCAGAGCTTGTTTCCTTGTTTGCAGGACTTCTTCGTAAGGAGAGTGACGGCGCCTTCTACCTCGTCACGCCAGTGGAGAAGGTCGAGGTCAGCGTTGCCTTGCACCCTTTGATGGTCGTCGATGCAAGTCAGCTGCACGACTCAGAGACAGGAGAAGGATCGTTAGGGCTAGTCCTCAATACCGGTGGCATTTTTAAATTGAATGCGGAGACCGGGCTCCATTCTGAAGCAAGAGCCGCAGGTGCCGCCTTTGTTTGCCTGCCACACGGATTGACCGCCTTGTTCACACGCGCCGCTTGGTACCGGCTGGTCGAGATGGCAGATGATACTGGCTGTATTGTCAGCGGTGGCGAGCGCTATTCCCTGCTTTAGTGCGAGCTGGTAAGCAGGGAATAGGCTTTTTTACATATTGGGGTAGGTCGGCCCGCCTAATCCTTCAGGTGTTACCCATCGAATATTCTGCGAGGGGTCTTTGATGTCACATGTCTTGCAGTGGACGCAATTCTGAGCGTTGATTTGGAAGCGCGGCTCATCGCCATCAGTCACAACCTCATAAACGCCAGCTGGGCAGTACCGCTGTGCCGGTTCATCGTACATGGGCAGATTGACGTGAATGGGGATCGACGAATCCAGTAGCTTAAGGTGACAAGGCTGGTCTTCTTCGTGGTTTGTGTTGGAGAGGAATACAGACGACAACCTGTCGAACGTCAGCACATTGTCAGGTTTGGGGTAGTCGAGCTTTTTTGACGAAGCAGCGGGCTTCAGACACGCGTGATCAGGCGTCTTGTCTCGAAGCGTGAACGGCATGTTACCGCGCATAATCGTTTGATCGAACCACACCGCAGCCGAGCCCAGTAGAGCGCCAAAGGTGTGCATATATCCGGCAAAATTACGGCTCGACTTCAACTCCTTTCCGAGCCACGACGCGTCGACTCGTGCAGTAAAGTTTTCCAAGTTGGCTTGAGGAGTCTCGGCCATTAACGCGGCAGCAACCTCTTCAGCAGCCAACATGCCACTCTTCATGGCCGTATGATTGCCTTTAATCTTGACCGCATTTAGCGTCCCCGCATCACAGCCAATGATGAGTCCACCTGGAAAGTTGAGCTTGGGTAGCGAGTTTTGCCCCCCTTTGGCCAGCGCTCGGGCGCCATAAGCCAGTCGGGTGGCTCCCTCTAGGTAGTGGGCCGTTTTAGGATGTGTTTTCCAACGCTGGAACTCTTCAAAAGGACTCAAATGTGGATTTGAGTAGTTTAGGTCAGTGATTAATCCCAGATACACCTCACTGTTTTCCGCATGGTACATAAATGCACCACCCGAAGAGCCACTCTCTGACAATGGCCAACCCAGACCGTGAATGACTTTACCTTCCTCGTGCAGCTCAGGTTTAATCTGCCAAACCTCTTTGATGCCGATTCCGTAATGTTGCGGGTCTTTGCCTTCATCAAGTCCAAAGTGCGCGATGAGCTCCTTTCCCAAATGCCCGCGACAACCCTCTGCAAATAGGGTGTATTTAGCATGCAGCTCCATTCCCGGCATGAAAGAATCTTTTTGTTCTCCCGTGGCACTAATGCCCATGTCACCCGTCGCGATCCCTTTTACAGAACCGTCGTCGTTAAACAGCACTTCGGAGGCAGCGAAGCCGGGGTAAACCTCAACGCCATTATTTTCCGCCTGCTCCGCGAGCCACCGACAGACGTTGCCCATCGAGACTATATAGTTCCCATCGTTGTGGACCGGGGGGGGCAACAGCAGATTCGGGATTTTTGCAGCCGACTTGCCTGACGTGTAGTAATAAAAGACGTCTTCTGTCACAGCGGTATTGAGCGGTGCACCCATTGAGCCCCAGTCGGGCAATAGTTCATCGAGCGCGGTGGTCTCAAGTACAGCGCCCGAAAGAATATGAGCGCCAACTTCGGACCCTTTTTCCACGACGCACACACTGATTTCACGCTCTTGTTCTTGAGCCAACTGACTGAGTTTAATAGCTGCCGACAACCCTGCAGGGCCTGCGCCGACGACTACCACGTCAAATTCCATCGATTCGCGTTCCAAAACACACCTCCAATTAACAAGCGCAATAGGCTCTATCCACGTAAAATATGCACAGCCAATCACTTTTTTGAACTTGCAGTATGTTAAAGTATCGCGCCTCGCAGGTGTAGTAATGCGAGCAACAATTTGATCTCTGATCACTAAGAATTTTAAACACGTTAACTTTCAGTGGAGATGCTATGAAAGTACTCGTCGCAGTGAAGCGCGTTGTGGATTACAACGTAAAGGTGCGCGCCAAGTCCGATGGCTCGGATGTGGAGCTCAACAACGTTAAAATGGCGATAAATCCCTTCTGTGAAATCGCGGTTGAAGAAGCGGTGCGTCTGAAAGAGGCAGGCACGGCTTCCGAAGTCGTCGTCGCCTCAATCGGTGACAAGAGTTGCCAAGAACAGATTCGTACGGCGCTCGCACTGGGTGCCGATCGGGGCGTTCACGTCGAGGCTGAAGGTCGACCCGAGCCGCTTGAGATCGCCAAATTGCTCAAGGGAGTGATTGCAGCAGAGTCGCCCGACCTGATCATTTTAGGCAAGCAGTCGATCGACGGAGACAACAATCAGACTGGCCAAATGCTGGGTGCCTTAACCGGGATGGGGCAGGGTACATTTGCGTCAGAGGTTAATGTGGGCGACGGCACTGTTCAGGTCATACGCGAGGTTGATGGTGGACTGCAGACCGTTGAGTTGACGTTGCCGGCAATCGTCACAACAGACTTACGTCTAAACGAACCACGATACGCGTCACTGCCAAACATCATGAAGGCGAAGAAAAAGCCGCTCGAGACTTTTTCGCCTTCAGATCTAGGCGTAGACGTGCAGTCGCACGTCACATTGGTCAGTGTAAAGCCGCCAGCAGAGCGATCAGCCGGCATCAAGGTAGAATCGGTTGAGCAGCTGGTCGACAAGCTCAAGAACGAAGCGAAGGTGATTTAATGAAAACGTTAATTGTTGCAGAACACGATAACGAGTCGCTGAAGCCCGCGACGTTAAATGCTGTAGCCGCTGCGCAACAGCTTGGTGGTGACGTAGATATCCTCGTCGTCGGCAGTGGATGCCAGGGTGTTGCTGATGCCGCTGCGTCGATCGCCGGTGTTGCTGGTGTGCTGAGCGCCGATAACGTGGTCTACGAGCATCAGCTGGCAGAAAATGTCAGTCTTGCGATCGCAGATCTCGCTGTGGGTTACGATTTCGTCATGGCCGCTGCTACGGCGAATGGTAAGAACTTTATGCCACGCGTCGCTGCGTTACTCGATGTTGCGCAGATTTCCGATATCACAGGAATCATAGACGCAGAAACGTTTGAACGCCCGATTTATGCGGGAAATGTCATGGCGACCGTAAAAAGCTCTGACGCTAAAAAGGTCATCACTGTGCGCACAACTGCGTTTGATGCTGTCGCTGCCGAGGGCGGTACTGCCGTCGTACAGCAGGTTGATGGTGCGCATGATGCTGGCGTTTCGCGCTTTGTAGGTGAGGAGGTTGCGGTATCTGATCGACCAGAGCTCACGGCAGCATCGGTGGTGATTTCCGGCGGACGAGGCATGCAGAACGGCGATAATTTCTCCATGCTTGAAGGCATTGCTGACAAGTTGAATGCGGCGATCGGTGCTTCGCGCGCCGCCGTTGATGCAGGGTTTGTTCCTAATGATTATCAAGTGGGCCAAACCGGTAAAATTGTCGCGCCTGACTTGTATATTGCCGTTGGGATTTCAGGGGCCATCCAACACTTGGCTGGAATGAAAGACAGTAAAGTCATTGTGGCGATTAATAAGGACGAGGATGCACCGATTTTCCAGGTGGCAGACTACGGTCTGGTTGCTGATCTGTTTTCAGCGCTTCCTGAACTCGAAGCGGCGCTTTAACGCCGCTTTCGCTCATTATCTGGGGGATACATGTCAAAAAGTAATATGGACGACAGCACGGCGGATGCCGTAGTCGCCGTAGTTGTTCTGGCGGTTGCCATACTCGGCGTTGTCGAGTGGCTGTCTGGCCTGCCCGCTTAGGGCGTCACTGCGCTGACCACGACGACAATCGTGGCGATAAAAAGTACTGTAAATAAGATGCCGGCAACGATGAAAGTGCTGGCGTTTCCTTCCTCGAAATCACGCTCACGGTTTTTCTTACTTTGAACGCCGATCGCGGCGGCGAGCGTGCTTTGCACGATCCTCAGTATCTTCGACACGTTCTAATATCTCGCTGATTCGGAGCTGGCAGTGTAGTTTGTGGCACAAATTATTCAAGACAGACATTTAAGTACTGAAAGTTCTGGTAATCTGCAGACCTGTCTGGGAGGACGCTATGGTAACGATCACTGAATCTGCTCGCTTTTATCTTAAAGAGCTGCTCGAGAAACAAGCCGATGCATTAGGTGTCAGGGTCTTTATTAACAGTCCCGGCACACCCAAAGCCGAAACGTGCATCGCCTACTGTCGAGAAGGTGACATGCAAGAGACTGATGAGGAGCGTGATTTTGCGCCTATTACCGCCTGGATAGAGGCGAGAAGCATTCCATTTTTGGAAGACGCAGTCGTTGATTATGCGACCGACAAAATGGGTGGTCAGCTGACCATTAAGGCCCCCAATGCAAAGATGCCGAGAGTCGATGTCGATAGCCCCATAGAGGACCGCATAAATTACCTGCTGTACAACGAGGTCAACCCGTCATTGGCGGCGCACGGTGGTGACGTGTCGCTCGTGGAGGTCACCGAAGACCAGATTGCAATTCTTCGCTTTGGTGGCGGCTGCCAGGGATGCAGTGCGGTGAGCATTACGCTCAAGGACGGTGTAGAAAAGACACTGACTGAGCAAATCCCTGAACTTGCCGGCGTCCGTGATATGACCGATCACACGGATCGATCAAACTCCTACTATTAAATCCGCGCTGGGAGCTTGTCCCTTAACGCATCTGCAAGCTCTATTAAGGTCGTCTCGGTCGTTTCCCAGCTCATACAGGCGTCGGTTACAGACACCCCGTACGCGAGATTGCTGAGGTCCATTGGAATGTCTTGCCTACCCTCATTGATGTGACTTTCCAGCATTAAACCAATAATCGACCGGTTACCTTTGAGTATTTGATGGCAAACGTCTTGGGTTACCAGCGATTGTTTGTTGTGGTCTTTGCTTGAATTTGCGTGGCTACAATCCACCATAATATTCTCAGGTAAGCCCGCTTTTGCAAGGGCCTGCTCACAACGGTCTATTTGAGCGCTTTGATAGTTCGGACCACTCGATCCGCCACGTAAGACCACATGGCCGTAGCTGTTCCCTCGAGTCTCAAAAACCGACACGACACCCTCAGAGTTAATGCCTAAAAAGCGGTGCGGGTGCTGAACTGACTTTAGGGCGTTAATGGCCACATCAAGACTGCCGTCTGTACCGTTCTTGAACCCAACCGCAGAGGAGAGCCCGCTCGCCATTTCTCGGTGTGTTTGAGATTCAGTCGTTCTCGCACCAATGGCAGACCAACTGATTAGGTCCTGTAAGTATTGCGGCGTAATAGGGTCTAGCGCTTCCGTGGCAGTCGGTAGTCCCATCTGCAACAGGTCACGAAGCAGCGTCCGACCAATCTTTAAACCCGCTTCAATATCAAATGAGTCATCCAGGTGCGGGTCATTGATCAAGCCTTTCCAGCCCGTTGTTGTACGCGGCTTCTCGAAGTAGACGCGCATGACAATATAGAGCGTGTCTTTAACGCGCTCAGAAAGCGCTTTAAGCTTCTTTGCGTAGGCGAGGGCCGCTGCACAGTCGTGGATAGAGCAGGGCCCAACAACAACAACTAAGCGGGGGTCTTTACGATCTAAAATATCACTGATGACCTCCCGCGACTGGGTGACAAACTCGAACGTCGCATCATCGACCGGGACCGAAGAACGCAGCACCGTAGGCGCTATTAGTGCCTCTTGCGACGCAACATTGACATTGTGGACAGTGGATTTACTCATTTGGGAATTAGCACACAGTTTTTGAAGTCGCGGAGCATACCTTGATCGGCGCTCTGAGTCATGGCTCGGGGCCGTCGATGCGCTCGAATTTAATCGTTAACCTTGTTCCTGTATAACGTATGAATGAATGATTTCGTCGCTTCACCATTACCGACCCCAGCTGATATTCAACGCGCCTTAGCGGACGGTGTAACGATCGTGACGGCGACTCAGCGGTTAGCGCGTCAACTGAAGAGGACGTACGGATCAAGCTGCCAAGCGGTCGCGACGACGCCTCGCGTCTTTTCGGTAGAGCGTTGGTTGGCAAGCACTTGGGGGGCTGTTGCTGAGAGCGATGAAAAGCCGAAGCGACTGTTATCACTCGTCGAGGCAGAGACCCTGTGGCATCAAGTTGTGTCTGCGCAAATAGCATCAAGTGCGCACTTTAGTCTTATACAGCCTGAAACAGCGAGTAAGCTAGCGGCTCGGTGTCGCTCGATTCTAAAAGCACACAGGGTGCCGCTGTCTTCAGACTCCGTCAGAGCGAGCTTTGAGATGGAGTCTGATACGTCATGCTTCCTGAGTTGGGTAGATCAGATTGACATGCGCCTCAAGACCGAGGGCTGGTTAATGGTCGAAGATATTGCTGATGTCATCGGGCAGGCGAGCCGCCCGAAGGAGCCCGAGCTGTGGTTCTTGTCGGAGGAGCCAATGACCCCCGCACTGAGGCATGCCTTTACAGAGCGGTTTCAGCAGATTCGGTGGTTTCGTTCTGAGGTTCTAACATCGCCCTTGCCAACACTCGTGTTTGATACTCGAGAGATTGAGATCAAAGAGGCTGCACGGTGGGGGAAGAAGCAGCATGACGAAAATCGACAAGCCGTCATCATTCTGTCTGATTATCAGCGTGATCGCGCGCTTCTTGAGCATCACTTACGGTCGTTTTTTGGTGTAAGTGATCTTGTCTTTACCGACCTACCAGTGAACTTCAGCCGCGGAGTTGAGCTCAGCAAGGTCCCGATGTTTCGTGACGCAGTGTTACTGATCAAGCTGATAACTCATGGGCTCGATCGTGACGAAATATCAGCACTCGTGAGGTCACCATTTTTTGCTTGGAACGATCAGCGACTCAATGACAAAGGGCAAACCTTGGCCCAACTGTTTCGCACGAAGCGAGGCGAATTTGATCTCAATTCCCTGTTATGGGAGCTTTCTAGGGCCTCGGAGGACTCGCCCCTGGCAAGGGGTTTGTCAAAAGCACGAGTCGATCGCCTCGCCAGTCTGAGGCTGGAGGCGCAAGAATGGCGCGTAAGAATCACACAACTCCTTCAGGACGTGGGCTGGCCGAATGCGTCGGGCTTGGATTCACTTGAGTACCAGCAGCTAGATCTCTTCGACGGCGTCTTTGATGCACTTGAATGCAGTCCCGTTGATACAGGATCTTTTGGACTCGCGATCTTTCTGAGCCGATTACAATCGGTTCTTAACAAGCGATTATTTCAACCCCAAACCGACCCGTCTCTGCTCCAAGTGATGTCTTTAGGCGACACATTAGGACTGTCATTTGGTGCAGTTCGCGTGGTCGGCAGTACATCCGAAAGCGTACCTGAAAAGCCCCCTGCATTGAGTTTTTTGCCCTGGAAAATCGTGCGTGACTTCGACATTCAGGTGGCCGACGAAGATTTCTCACATCACACCACAGCGCGCTTGCTTGGGAACCTCGCCAGTGCTGCCCGAACAGTCATGACGTACCACCAGGTGTCTGACGGCATGATTAACCTGCCCAGCCGTTATTGCGATAGTGCTGAATTAGGTATGTCTCCGCCGAGTCCGCCAGCAGATCGAGCATCTTATGCCGATTTAGAGTGGGTCAGTGACGACGTCGGACTGCCTGTGGCGCTCCCCAAAAAGCAGGCCGGCGGGGTCGGACTGCTTGAGGCTCAGTCCGTGTGTCCTATGAAGGCGCACCTACGATACAGACTGGGGCTAGCGGTTTTAGAGCCTGCAAGTCGTGGACTGACCGCCGGAGAGCGCGGAGGCATTTTGCATCAGGCGCTTCAGTTTCTCTTTACCCGAATCCGCAGCAGTGATGCGCTGGCGGCACTCGATTCGAGTGCTGCGCACAATGTGGCTAATGATGCGGCCAAGGCGGCCGTCAACGACATAAGAGACGTCGTCCGAGATCGTGTGGGTCTGCCGGCGCTGGACTTAGAAGTTACGCGACTGACTCGAGCGTTGGTGGATTGGTTAACGATCGAACGCGAGCGCACCGTCCCCTTTGAGGTCGAATTTACCGAAGAGCCGCTCGACTGGCACTGCGAAGGCCTGACCCTGGGTTTGAAAGCAGATCGCGTTGACAGACTCGCTTGCGGACATCGGGTGGTGATTGACTACAAGTCAGGCGGTTCAAGTCGCGTATCGGATTGGTGTGAGATCCCGCTGAAGGCGCCCCAGTTGCCGTGTTACAGCCAGGCCCTCTCTGATGTCGTGACCATTACAATTGCCAAAGTAGGGGCGGAGGACGTTGGGTTTAATACGCTAGGAGACGACATTGGGGTCCTTGTCACAGATCGCAAAAGTCAAAAGGCATTATTGAGTGCTGATGTCTCGTCGTTGAGCGAGCTTAGCAACCAGTGGACCGAGGCACTGACGTCGCTGGTGCAGTCATTTGTGGCGGGCGAGGCAGTCCCCACACCTTCGGCAAGCGCCTGTCGCTACTGCGACTACGCACCCGTGTGCCGCGCACATCTACTTGAGTCCGTCGCTCAAACCGGGAGCGCCTCCGATGAGTGACGAACACATTCGCAGGGAGGTCTTGGATACTGCAAAAAGCTTTTGCATTACCGCGCCTGCGGGATCTGGAAAAACCAGTCTCCTAACCCAGCGTATTCTAGCGCTCTTGCCGACTGTTGAGCGTCCCGAACAAGTGCTGGCGATTACGTTTACACGCAAAGCGTCTGCAGAAATGCGTTCACGAGTGGTTGAGGCGCTTCAATTAGCACGCGAAGGTTGTGAGCCTAAAGACGACCATGAAGAGAGGACCTATCGACTGGCGATAGGCGCACTCAAACACGCAAAGCTCCTCGGCTGGTCACTGTCAGCGGAGAGCTTCAACATCCGAACGATTGATGGATTATCTGCTCAGCTCAATCGGGCGATGCCCATAATAAGCGGTCTCGGCGGTGGCGTGACCGTTACTGATGACGTCGTACCCCTTTATGAACAGGCGACCAATGAACTTTACGAACTCCTAGGAGACACGTCTGAACGTGGCGACGCACTGCGACAATTATTGCTGTCAATGGATAACAATTGGCAGCGATGCTCCGAACTTCTAGTCACCTTGCTGGGTCGACGAGCAGACTGGATAAAAGAGCTTGGCCAACACGAGAATCCGGAGCTTGCTGCAGGTCAACTGTCAGTCACTTTAGAAAGAGTCATCCAAGAACGTTTATCTGAGGCGCTGAGGGTGATAGACACCCGCTGGCTCCGTGATGTCCAAAAACAAGCACAGAATGCACACCAGCGGCTCAATCGCTACATACAAAGCGGTATCGTCGACTCAAGTAAAGTGACTCTGCTCGACAATGATGCCTGCTCGCTGACGAGCAACGTCTCAGACATGGCTAACTGGCAGTGGCTAGTCAGTTGGCTGTTAACCGCAGACAACGCGCCTCGGAAGCGCCTTGATAAAAACGGAGGCTTCCAAGCCAAGGTCGATCAAGAGGCCAAAGAGAAGGTGCTTGGCCTTATTGGCGAACTCGAGCACCAGCCAAATTGGCAGCGCGTTCTGATTGAGCTTGTCGCCCTCCCAAGACCAGATCTTGATAACGGCGAATGGCAAGGTGTTCTGAGGTTGTCACGCGTGCTGCCCGTTTTGGCGGCACAATTGCTGACCGTCTTTCGGGCGCGAGGAGTCGTAGACCATGCGCATGTTGCCATGGCCGCTGAGACTGCCCTTGGCCGCGACGAGATGCCCACCGATCTCGCGCTTCGCTTGGACTATCAAATAAGTCATATACTCATCGATGAATTCCAAGACACGTCGCAAGGACAGTTCCGGCTGATCGAAAAATTGTGTCGTGGATGGGCAGAGCATAACTACATTGATAAGGCCTCCCCAAGGACGCTTTTTATCGTGGGTGACGCGATGCAAAGTATCTACGGTTTTCGTTACGCAGACGTTGGTTTGTTTCTACTCGCGCGCGAGCAAGGCATCGCCAATGTCCTCATGGAATCTCGCGATCTGTCCCGAAACTTCAGATCTCAAACCGGTTTGATTGACTGGGTTAATTCGCAGTTTGACGCGCTGATCCCAGCAGAGGGGGAGTCCCGATTAGGTGTTGTCCCGATGACACACGCGGTGCCAACACGTGATCGTCTTCCAGGAAGCGCCGTCGAGATCCATAACTTTCCTGACAATAGCCGGCTAGAAGCACGTTATGTTAGTGACCGAATTGAGGCCATTCTCGAATTAGAGCCGGAGAGCTCTGTCGCTGTTTTGGCTCGCACAAGAGCCGCGATAGAGCCGATCAGTGAAGTGTTGCGAGAGCGCTCGATCGATATCATTGGAACTGATTTGACGTCGTTTTCCCGTAGAGCCTCGGTTAGTGACCTTATGAGTTTGGCGAGGTGGTTAGCAAACCCCGCAGATACGGTCGCCTTAGTGTCACTGCTTCGTGCACCGATGATCGGATTGGCCTTAATGGATCTGGGCGCAATTGTTCCCCTGCTCACGGAGCAGTCTCTCGCAAGTATCAGAGCAGGACTCGGTGTGTCGCCCAATGGGTTAAGCGACGACGGTATCGTGCGTGCCAGATGCGCGTTTGATGCCTTGTTGTGGGCCGATAGCAAGCGTGATCGATTGAACCTTGTCAGCTGGGTGGAGCAAGTCTGGCGACGTTTGGGGGGGCATCTCACGACTCCGCCTGAGGAATTGTCAGACGTTGATGCATTCTTTTCACAGTTGAGAGAGCAAGAGACACGTGGGTTAGGACTTAATGTAGAGCCGCTCAACAAATGGCACACGTCAAAGTATGCCGCTCACGAGTCTGCCTCGGCACGCGTTGAGCTTATGACCTTACACAAAAGTAAGGGACTCGAGTTCGATCACGTTTTCATCGTCGGCGCAGGGCGGACGGGTCGTTCTAGCCAGCGGCCATTACTGAGATGGAATCGCGATGAACGATTAGGGTTGCTCATCGCTGCACGGCCGGAAAAAAATACCGCTGGCTCGCTTTATGACTACCTTACCTTCATTAATAAATGTAAAGAGGATCAAGAGCTTATAAGGCTTTATTACGTCGGCGTCACACGTGCTAAAAGGTCATGCACTGTCACGGCAACCTGCTCCTCAGAGACTTCGTGGCCGCCCAAAACGTCGCGATCATTCTGGTCTCAGTTTTGTGAGGTCGCAGGAGAGGTGATCTATCATCCCCCCGCCGATATCCCGCTCAGTAGTACTCCTGAGCGTCCCCTTCAGACCCTCGCGCGGATAAAGAGACCGGTTAAAATAACGGAGACCGAGGACATCGCCTCCGAGACGGTTGACGCACAGGTTTACTCGGGGCTTAGGCAGGGAAATCTCGCCAGTCGACGTTATGGAACAGTCCTTCACCGAGGCTTAGAGTTGTTATCACATCACAGTGACTTACCTGAATCATGCCCTCCCGACGTTTTCAGCGCCCTGCGCTTTCAGTTGCGCGCGCAGACCGGTGATTCAGCCACGCTTGATAACGAACTGCAGCGATTGGTGACCGACATTAATCGTGTCTTAGCGGACAAAATAGGGCGATGGGTCTTGTCTGCGAATCATCGGGACGCCCATTCCGAACTGGCGCTTTACATCCCCCGCGAGGACCGTGAAGTGATTATCGATCGCACGTTTATTGAGTCCGAAACGCAGACGCGATGGATCATTGACTACAAGACAAGTCATCCGGAGGACGGTATTGAGATGGCTCGGTTTCTTGAGGAAGAGACAACGAAATATCAGCGGCAACTTCAGGATTATCGATCAGTACTCGTCGAATATGATCTCAGCGTAAACTCGGGGGTCAAGTGCTGTAAAACGGCGCTTTATTTCCCAGCTCTTGGGGCTTTTCACGAAGTCCTGCTCTGAGGCCTCTGAGCGACCAAAAGGGGCTGGTAAAGGTATTGGTTTAAGGTGGCTGATGCCGTAATGCTGCCTGCTATGTCTGTTCGAGTAGCCCATATGTTTTTGTACCTCTCGGTCGAGGTGTTTACTGACAGGCTGACCCAAGCGCTGACTAGCCCTGATCCTTCCACGACCTCACTGCACCAAATACCTCCGCAGCAAGATTCCCGTCATGGCGTCCCTCGCGCTTAAGCTGGTCAATAATGGCAGGGGAGTCCCACCTTAAAAAGGGATTGATCATTCGTTCGTGCCCGATCGTTGATGGGACGGTGGGTAAGTCTTCTGAGCGTTTAAGGCTACACTCGTTGAAAAAGGCCTTCAGCGCCACATTCGACGGATCTGCTTTGAGTGCAAAGTTAAGATTTGCCATTGTGTACTCGTGTGTGCAGAAAACCTTGGTGGTATCGGGTAGTGCGCTTAATTTCTCCAAAGAAGCTTGCATCATTGGGAAGGTCCCCTCGAATACTCTTCCACAACCCCCTACAAAAAGGGTGTCGCCACAAAACAGTGTACCGTGAGCTTCATTGTAATAAGCAATATGATCAAGCGTGTGGCCGGGCACCTCCAAAACTGCAAAACGATAGCCTAATACTGTGACCTCATTGCCCTCGGTCATCACGTCGTCAATATCAGCGATACTTGGATTGTCAGGCCCAATGACACGGCATCCAGTCGCTGCCTTAAGCGATGCGACTCCGCCCGTATGATCGAAGTGGTGATGGGTAATAATGATCGTGTCTAACGTCAGACCGCGGGCTTTTAATAGATCGAACACTGGCGCAGGATCTCCAGGGTCAACAACTGCAGCGCGATCCCCCGACGTAATCAGCCAGATGTAGTTATCGGAAAAAGCACGGATTGGCTCGATGGTCATAAAGTCAGTCTCAAATCTAAACAATGTATTTGCACAGCCCATGAGAGAAGATACCCTTGGTCCATGGGAAATCAAGCCTCGGGCCGCCATCGTAAAACCACCAGAGACCACCTTTACGCGTGGTATCAGACCTCATTGGTCGGTCGCAGGCTGCGGCAACAAATCATCGATGAATTAGACGTTCAATTAGAACGACTCTTTGGGTACCACACGCTTTTTCTTGGTGTGCCGCCCGGAATGTCGATCAAGGACTTGGCGCACTCGCAAACCAAGTTGGTTGCAAACCTCGATGGGGAGCTTGTAGACGGCGCGCAAACTGTCGTCTGTACCGATGAAGGTCTCCCATTTGGCACTGAATCGATTGATACAGTGATCGTTTTTCATGCATTGGAGGTGTCGAGTGATCCACATCAGACCCTCCGCGAAATACACCGAATTTTGGTGCCTAATGGCAATCTGCTCATCATTGGATTCAACCCCTCAAGTCTGTTTGGTCTGGGCTGGCTCTGCGGGCGATTTATCGTGCCTGCGAAGTGGCGCGGACTAAGTCTTGAACGTCTTCCTAGGCTGACGGACTGGCTCTCGTTGCTGAATTTCCAAGTGGCTCGGCCACGACATAAGTTAGTCCTTCGTCCCTTGGGCAAAGGCGTCCTCTTTCGCTGGATGGCGCGCTTAGACGATTGGTTAATCGACCATCAGGTTCCCCTAGGTGGCGCTTTTGTACTTCACGCAAAAAAGCAGGTAGGGGCAGGCATCAAAGGTCTGCAACGCCGACGGAGTCGCCCGCGCCTTGTTCCAATTCCAGTCTCACGTCCTGTCGTTGGGTCAAAAACACATCCTCAACGCACGAGCAGTCCATTCAATGAAAACAGTTGAAGCCTTTACTGATGGTGGCTGTCGCGGTAACCCGGGGCTGGGGGGTTGGGGCGCCGTACTACGGTTTGGAACACACGAAAAAGAGCTCAAAGGCAGTGAATCGGAGACGACCAATAATCGGATGGAGTTGATGGCCGCCATTAGTGCGCTTACAGCGCTCAGTGAGCCTTGTAGCGTCGTTCTAACGACCGATTCAACTTACGTAAAAGACGGCATTACAAAGTGGATTCGTAATTGGAAGGCCAACGGTTGGCGCACAGCCGCGAAAAAGCCTGTTAAAAACAAAGACCTCTGGCAGCAGTTGGATGTGCAGTGTTTGCATCACACAGTGGACTGGCGCTGGGTCAAAGGACACACGGGCCATGAGGGCAATGAACGAGCCGATGCATTGGCGAACCTGGCCATGGATGAGGTTGAGAGAGGCTAACGTGCGACAGGTTGTACTTGATACCGAAACGACAGGGCTTGAGGTCCGCCAGGGCCATCGCATTATCGAGATTGGGTGCGTTGAAATTGTCGACCGAAAACTGACTGGTCGGCACTATCACCAGTACGTTCGTCCCGAGCGAGCGATCGATCAGGGAGCGCTTGAGGTTCATGGAATCACAGAGGAGTTCTTGGCGGATAAACCGGTCTTCGCCCGAATCGCCGATGAGTTTTTGGCTTTTATCGACGGCGCTGAGTTGGTTATTCACAATGCCCCGTTTGATGTGGGCTTCATCGACTCAGAGCTTCAAATAGTCAATGCGCAAGCGCAACGCCTCAGCGCGCTCTGTAAAATCACTGACAGTCTGCAACTCGCGCGAAGCAAACACCCCGGTCAGCGAAATAGTCTTGATGCCTTGTGCCAGCGTTACGCGGTCGATAACAGCAATCGCACCCTTCACGGTGCCCTGTTAGACGCCGAGATACTTGCCGATGTTTATCTTCTAATGACCGGTGGGCAAACGACGCTGGGGCTGGCGGCGGATGAGGAGGGGGGGTCGACGGGAGCTGGCGCGCAAACTGCAATTCGTCGACTTGCAGCGTCAAGAGGCCCGCTGAAGGTCATAAAGCCCTCGCCTGACGAAATGGCAGACCACGAGGCACGCTTGGATACGTTGACAAAGACTTCTGAAAACGGAGCAGTGTGGCGCCGATAAGCCGCCACGACTGCCCGCTGATGCTCAGAGCGTATAGATAACCGCGAGAAGGCCAACAATCGTCAGTACGACCGTGTACGGCAGCGCCATAATGACCATTCGACCATATGAGAGTCTAATGAGCGGTGCCAGGGCTGAGGTCAGCAAGAACAAGAACGCCGCTTGCCCGTTTGGCGTTGCAACCGACGGGAGGTTGGTGCCCGTATTAATTGCGACTGCCAGCTGATCAAACTCCGCCCGCGTAATCACACCATTGTCGAGGGCCGTTTTCACTTCTGATATGTACACCGTCGCGACAAATACATTGTCTGAAATCATCGACAAAACGCCATTCGCAAGGAAGAACATCCCTGGCCTCACACTGCTCTCCATGGCGAGCACTGCATTGATAACGGGGGAGAAGAGATGCTGCTCGTGGATCACTGCCACAATCGCAAAGAACACCACTAAAAGCGCAGTGAACGGTAACGCCTCCTCGAAGGCGTGCCCCAGCTTATGTTCTTCAACAATGCCGTTAAACGCAGTGAGAAGCACAATAACCATTAAACCGATGAGGCCTACCGCCGCCAAATGTAAGGCGAGCCCCACAACGAGGACGCCAGCAACCAACGCTTGAATGACGAGCCGAGCATTTGAGGCCGGCGTCGCTTTAGCATTCTCTTGCTCTTGGAATGCTTCAAGTACCGTCCGCACGCGAGGCGGCAACTCCGCGCCGTACCCCAAGATCTTTGTTTGCTCAAGCAACAAGCAGGTCAGCAAACCCGCCGCTAAAACAGGCATCGTGATTGGCGCCATGAGGAGAAAGAATTCGACGAAATCCCAGCCCGCAACAGTGGCAATCAAAAGGTTCTGAGGCTCACCGACCAGTGTACACACACCGCCAAGAGCCGTACCGACGGCACCGTGCATCAGCAAGCTTCTTAGGAACGCTCTGAACCCCTCTAAATCAGCCTCGTTTTCCGCCTTGACGGCCTCGTCGGTGGTGTGATCGTGTTGCGAATCGTCAAAGACCGTTCCCGAGGCCACCTTGTGGTATACCGTAAAGAACCCTACACCCACACTGATTAATACAGCGGTCACCGTCAGAGCGTCTAAAAACGCCGACAGCACGGCCGCCACTAACGAAAACAGCAGCGACAATAACTTCTTGGACTTAACGCGCAGTAAAATTTTCGTGAAAATATAAAGGAGCAACTCCTTCATGAAGTAAATGCCCGCAACCATGAACATCAGTAACAAAATGACCTCAAAGTTTGCCTCAGCCTCGTGAAATACGGTTTGAGGCTCGGCTAAGCCAATTGCGACGGCCTCAATGGCCAGCAGGCCACCGGGCTGAAGTGGGTAACACTGGAGGGCTAGGGCGAGTGTGAAAATAAACTGCCCAATGAGCACCCAGCCTGTGACAAAGGGACCCGCCGTGTACAGCAAAATGGGGTTAACAATTAAAAACGCAATAATTGTCTTTTTGTACCAATCGGGCGAAGCGCCCAAGAAATTACTCCAATAAGGGTTGCCTACCGCGCTATTCATACAACATCGTCCTTTTAAGGTGGGTGTTAAGGCGCCTTGAACACGTGTGAGTTACGCAGCCAACCCGCGATTGGACGAGTGGCTGTCATAGTCAGGTTATACGAACAACGGATTGATTGAAAAGACGTTTTGGACGATCCAAAGCGTAACACCTTGAGCGTAGAGGACGCTCTGACCTAGACTGTGCGCCAAAGGAGTATTCTATGTTGGATTTCGTAAGGCCCACAGGCCCCGCCAGTCCCAGTGACTTAGTTTGGGCTTTTCAAGGGCGCAACCTGATCGGAGAGCTGATGGGGGAGCAGGGTGCGCCCATTCCACTCGCTCAGTTAGAGTCGGATTTTGATCATGTTTCTGGACTGACGCCGGTGGGTTTCCTTAACAAGAGGCCGGTCTATGCCTGCTCGGTGGAAACGAGCGCCATGGACATGATGAAGTACACCAGTGGGAACTTGTTTGCACTGTTGGGGCGTATATCCACCACAAGCTTCGACATTGTCGGGAGAGCATATCAACTTCTGACCTGGGACCGAGAGCACGCTCACTGTGGTCGTTGTGGCGGGGTCACATCGCTCGCCGATAAGGGGCAGAGTCGATGCTGTAACACCTGCAGCCTTAGCGTTTACCCCCGATTATCGCCCTGCGTAATTATGTTAGTCACCCGGAATAACGAGTGCTTGCTCGCTGCAGGCGCTGGTGCTAACCGCCGCTTTTACAGTTGCCTTGCGGGTTTTGTTGAACCGGGAGAGTCGTGTGAGCAAGCCGTCCAAAGAGAGGTCATGGAGGAGGTCGGCCTCACAGTTGATGACATTCGTTATCATGGGTCTCAGCCTTGGCCCTTTCCTGGCCAGCTAATGCTCGGCTTTACTGCGCGCTGGACAGGTGGGGAGATCAACATTGATCCTGAAGAGATAGATGAGGCGCTGTGGTGTAAACCTGATAACCTTCCCCCGATACCTCCTGCCTTTTCAATTGCAGGCCAATTAATCAACTCGTTTCTGTCATCACAAAAGTAGGAATTATCTCTTGGAATTTTTGTATGAAATAGGGTTGTTTGCAACTCAAACGCTACTCATCGTGATGGCGATCATTGCGGTTATTCTCGTCATTGCTGCAAGTGCCGGCCAGAAAAATAAGACGGCAGACGAAGGGTATATCGAAGTCCGATCCATTAATGATCGATTCGACGGCTACAACGCCACTATTCGTGAGCTCTCTGACACCGAGCAGACGTCGAAGCTCCGAGCGAAGTTAGAAAAAAAGGCCGACAAAGAAAGGGCCAAATCAGATAAGGCGAGAGCCAAGGCCACCTCAAAGACGGCGACTGATGCGCTAGAGATCACCAGCGACAAGCCTCGCACCTTTATTTTAGACTTTGAGGGCGACACCATGGCGTCACAAGTTGATGCCTTGAGAGAAGAGATTTCAGCAGTCTTACCCAACGCCCAAGAGGGAGACGATGTTCTTTTGCGCTTGGAAAGCCCTGGCGGCCTTGTCCATGGTTATGGTCTGGCTGCGAGCCAACTCACCCGAATCCGAGACGCGGGCGTCAACTTGGTCATCGCTGTCGACAAGGTTGCTGCAAGCGGTGGATACATGATGGCATGCGTCGGCGATCGAATAATCGCTGCGCCGTTCGCTGTTCTCGGTTCGATCGGCGTTGTCGCCCAACTGCCTAACTTTCATCGCTTGCTAAAGAAAAACGACGTTGACGTAGAACAGTTCACTGCGGGTGAGTTTAAGCGCACAGTCACTATGTTTGCGGAGAATACCGACAAAGGTCGCAGGAAGTTCGAATCTGAACTCGAAGATACGCATGATCTATTCAAGCAGTTTGTTCTCGAAAATCGCCAAGCGCTTGATATTGATAAGGTTTCTACAGGAGAGGTGTGGTACGGCAGACAAGCCGTGGATGTGGGGCTCATTGACGAAATTACGACATCTGACGCCTATTTGTTACACGCAGCTGAGGATCGCGAGCTGATCGAAGTTCGATACAAGCGTAAGCAGCGACTCGCTGAGAGGATCGGGGTCGGCGCAGAAGCGGTGATTGATCGTCTTGCCCTCCGTGTTTGGAAGCGTATTTCTGACCGCCGGTTCCTCTAGCATAAGCGACGGCAATAACTCGACCGTTTCGAAAAGACCTAAGTGAAGATGTTAATGACTAGGACACGACCTTGAATCACCGCGAGCTGTTCTCTCTCGAGCATAAGATTGCTTTAGTGACTGGCGCCTCGAGCGGATTGGGTGAGCATTTTGCTGAAGTCCTTGCTGCGGCCGGAGCAACAGTGGTTTTAGCTGCACGACGAACGGATAGACTCGCCAATGTCGTTTCGAGAATTGAGGCGGCGGGCGGCTGTGCCCACGCGCTTGTTATGGATGTGACATCTGCGCAGAGTGTGCAGCAAGGTTTTACGCAGCTCGATGAGATGTTCGAAACCCTCGACATCGTGGTCAACAATGCGGGCATCGCCAGTGCGCCTACACGCTTTGTCGATGCACAAGAGGCGCAGTGGGCGGCTGTGCTTGACGTCAATTTAACTGGGGCTTGGCGAGTGGCCCAAGCCAGTGCAAAACGTATGAAGCAGCAGCGCAGCGGCGCAATCGTCAACACCGGCTCAATTTACAGTCACGTCTCAGGCAATCAAAAAGCCGACTACAACGTGTCGAAGGTCGCGATCGACCAACTCACCAAAAATATGGCCATCGAGCTCGCCCGTTCAGGTGTCCGCGTCAACTCGTTATGTCCGGGTTACTTTGCAACTGCGATCAACGAAAAGGAATTTAATTCGGACCGGGGGAGGGCCTACATACAGCGCCTGGTCCCTCAACGAGTAGGGGAATTCAACGAGTTGAATGGGCCTTTGCTGTTACTCGTAAGCGACGCGGGCTCCTACATGAACGGCGCCTCGTTAATCGTTGACGGCGGGTCCGTACTGGGCCCTATTTAGCGCTCAAGGCACTAGCACGTCAGTCTATAAAATCAACGTTCTCGTTTTGACGAGGAAAAATATCCTCGATGTTACGCGTGCCTGCAGCTCCTAACTTGTTAAGAGGCAGGTACAAAAAAGGCTCTCCCGTCGTGGGATGACGCGGAAGGGTGCCTCCACGAACGTTGACCTGAAGAGACGGCAACATCAGCTTCGGGGTGCCAAGTCCTGCGTCGCGTTGACTGCGCATCGCGACAAATGAGACCTCTGACACTGTTCGGTTAACGTGTATGTTGCGGTCTCGGTGCGTTTTGATAGGAGCGACGTACTGCAGTGACCGTCCGTTGGGTTGATAGTCATGGCAGACAAACACACGCGTCGCGTCGGGTAGCCGGAAAAGACGCTGTATTGATCGGTATAAACTCCGCGCATCACCCCCTGGGAAGTCGCACCGCGCGGTGCCTGAGTCAGGCATAAAGAGCGTGTCGCCGGCGAACAACGCATCGCCAATGAGGTAGGCCACGCAGGCTGGTGTGTGCCCCGGCACATGCAGGGTTCGAATATGGAGTGATCCAAACGCGAGACTACGCTCATCTTCAAGCAGAACATCGAAATGCGAGCCGTCCCGCGCGAGTGGCGTGGCGTCAGAATAAATCGCTGCAACAGCGGACTGAACCCCGACGGTCTCAGCACCAATCCCAATCAAGCCACCGAGGTGCTGCCTGAGGTAGTGGGCAGCACTAAGGTGATCTGCGTGTACGTGCGTTTCGAGGATGTAATCAACCCTGAGATCGTTTTCCAGCACGTAGCGCGCCACAGTGTCTGCACTCTCTGTGCTAACAGCGGCGGACGATTCGTCATAGTCCAGTACCGGGTCGATGATCGCGCATCGCTTAGTTTCGGGTGAAGTAACCACGTAGGTCAGCGTAGACGTCGCGACATCAAAGAAGGCGGCGACTTCGGGGGTGGTTGTGGGAGTCTCGGAGACCCGATGCGAACTTTCGGTCATGAGGCGAGTAGAGCACCAGGATTTCTTGAGTTACGAGCATAGCGGGGTCACGGCTTGATTCCCACTTTAACTGCGCATAATGTATATTATGTTAAATATGGTATGTAACGAACACGTCCAACCTAGGGACATCTCCTGACTGTGGTTCTGAGCACAACTGCGATACCCTAGGCTCTGCTGACAACGGATGACCTCGTGTCTTCGTACTTCACCCCCTTTACTGACGAGTTTACGGCATGGTCGCACGAGTTTTAATGGCATTAGCTTGGGTTTTCCTTTCCCTCAGTCATCACAGTCATGCGACTGCACTAACACCCACTGAACAGCAGTCTGAGACGTTACGCGCACTCATCGAGAAGCTGGAGGACAGTCACTACGTAGACCGTCGTTATAACGATGCGATGTCAAGGGAGCATCTCAATAGTTATCTTGAGCGGCTTGACCCTTCCCACCTTTACTTCACTGCGCGCGACATCGATAACTTTGATCAGCTTGCGACAATTCTCGACGACCAGGGGCGTACAGGTAATGTCGCAGCATCGTTTGATATTTTCAGCCGCTATGAAGAACTTGCACGTGCACGACTTGACGAGGTCATCGACACATTGGACGTGCGTGTTGACGGATTTGACTTCGAGGTTGATGAGTTCATAGCCGCTGATCCCACTGAGCGTGACTGGGCAACGAACGAGGCCGAACTCGACGATAGATGGCGCAAGCGTATTAAAAACCAGGTACTCGGTTTAAGGCTTGCTGACAAGGCTGCAGACGACATCGCCCCTACCCTTAGGAAGCGTTATGAGAACCAGCGGTTGCGGCTCAGCCAGTACAATGCACAGGATGTCTTCGCGGTCTATGCCAACGCCCTTACCTCCCAGTTTGGTCCTCACACCAGCTACTTTTCGCCGCGACGGGCGGAAAATTTTGACATCGACATGAAGCTCAGTCTTGAGGGAATCGGCGCTGTCTTACAAAACGAGGACGAATACGTAAAGGTCGTCCGTGTTGTGCCAGCGGGTCCAGCGGATAAGCAAAGCAATCTCAAGGCCGCGGAGCTTATCGTTGCGGTCGGACAAGGCGACGAGGGGCCAATGGTCGATGTCATCGGTTGGCGACTTGACGACGTGGTGGATCTTGTTAGGGGCAAGAAAGGCACGGTGGTGCGGCTCGATGTCATGCCGGCCGCGGGACGTTCTGACGAGCTGAGGCGCCTGTCGATTGTACGCAATGAGGTGCGGCTCGAAGAGCAAGCTGCGCAGTCAAAAGTCATTGAAATCAATGACCTGGCCGGCAAAAAGCGGAAAATAGGTGTGATTGATGTGCCAGCCTTCTATCTTGATTTTGAAGCCTATCGTCAGGGTAATTCTGATTTTCGTTCTACATCGCGCGATGTAGCAAGGCTTGTAAACGAGCTCAATGAAGAGGGTGTTGATGGGCTTGTTATTGACCTTCGAGGCAATGGCGGC
>JABIZW010000003.1 GCA_018666295.1 Halieaceae bacterium | reverse complement strand
GCCACCACTTGAACTAATGTTTGAGCAACTTCTGGCGGCTTGCCGTAAATGGCCTGTCGCGCTGCAAAGAGCTCTGAGACTTGTGACATACACTCATGCATGTCGGTCACAAACCAGGTTTCTTCGACGATGTGGTCCATGGTGCAGTCAAAGGCTTGGAGAACCGAACCAATCTGCTGATACGCAAGCTTCATTTGTTCAACTAAACTTTCAGGTGCCTGCCCCGTGGCGTCTGTCCCCACTTGGCCCGCCATGTGTAGCGTGTTTCCCACTTGAACACCTTGACTGAAAAAGTCGGCGTAAGGTCCGTTCCTAAGAAGTTTTTTATCCAGTGCCATGTGTCCCTCCGTTGGCGCTCTTTTCGTTATTAAGTGCTTGCTTGCCGCCTTGTCTTAAACATTGATTTAATTTAATGCCAATGCTTGGCTGTGAAAAGCGCATTTATTCATCGTTGGATAAATCCAAAAATCGCTGATCAAAAAGTGGTGGTTTCCGTATCATGGCCGACCTGTGAATTCTCACGGCCTGCTGTAAGTCTGCGACAATTTCAGGGTGCTTGACTGCAATGTTCTCCCGCTCAGCCACGTCCCGCTTTAGGTTGTAGAGTTGGGGCGTCTCGAGGGGGCTTCCCCCTTGAGCACGATCAAACAAGTGAAGTTTGTAGTCGCCTTTACGGTAAGCACGCAGCTCGCCCTTGCGATACAACGCCACCTCGTTCCTCGGGCTAGCCCCACCGGTGAACAGTGAGTCAGTCAAGTCAAAGCCGTCGTCGGCCGTTGAAGCATCAATACCCGTAATCGCGGCAATGGTCGGGTAGAGGTCCAGCACACTACCCAGCTCTGAGGTTATTTTTGGAGTTACTTTTCCCGGCCACCAGAATACGGTCGGGACTCTGACGCCGCCTTCGTAAACCTCCTGTTTGGAACCTTTGAAAGGACCGGCGCTACCGGAAAATTGGGTGCTTGCTGATTGCCAGGGGCCGTTGTCACTTGAGAAAAAAACCAGCGTATTGTCATCAATCCCCGCCGTTTCAAGCGCGTTAATGATTTGACCCACACTCCAGTCAATTTCTTCAATGGTGTCTCCGTAAGGTCCCGCAAGACTTTTGCCTTGAAACGCCTCGTCAGCAAAAATAGGCAAGTGCGGCATGGTGTAAGGGAGGTAAAGAAAAAATGGCTGGTCGGCCTGTTTCGTTATAAAGCGAATGGCTTCTTTGGTGAGTCGTGCAGTCAGCGTGGGTTGCACGGTGGGCTGCTCAAGTAACTCGTCGGTGCACCCGTGCTTTGTGCACTCACTACGCCACAACGGGACCTGGTAATCGGTGTGATCAGGAGCCTCAAAAGACTTTAGAAAGTCGGCAAATATCGCTCTGAGTTCCGCGTTCTTACCTTCTTGTTGAAGCTTGAATAAGTCCTCGACGCTGGGCCTGCCAACGTACTGCATGTCGTTGGAATAGGGAATCCCGTACCAGTAATCAAAGCCGTGGCGTGTCGGGAAAAATTCGGGTGCGTCGCCCAAGTGCCACTTCCCTAAAATGCCCGTACGGTAGCCCGTGTCTTTGAGTGCTTCAGCCAGTGTGACCTCGGCGTGCCCAATGCCGCGAGTGTCGCCGGGGAACATCACGGGAGTTCCTACACCATAAAGTCCTGTTCGCACTGGGTGCCTTCCGGTCAGCAGGGCCGCACGACTAGGCGAGCAGACAGGGGCGGGGACATAGAAGTCGGTCCACTGCTGACCTTCCTTGGCGAGGCGGTCGATGGAGGGCGTGCGAATATAAGGGTGTCCGAAGACGCCGAGGTCACCCCAGCCCATGTCGTCGGTGTACAAGATTACGATATTGGGTTTTGAGCCTTCCCGCGCACTCTGCTCGTCAGTGGTTGCAATCGATGTGTTCGAGAACAATACCAGTAAGGCGCCAAGAACAGCCGTGAGTAATGAGTTGCATCTTTGGTAATAGCCAGTGGTACGTGTGTTCGTAATCATTACGTGGCCTCAATACTTGTGACGAGTGGGCAGTATTTATTGGGCTGCCCGCCTCATCTCGATATTCGTTTTTAAGACGTACCTCTTGCTTGAGCAATGGGACTACAATCAGTCGTTATGGTGAGGCAATTAAGTCCTTTTATTCCTCGGTGCTTTCATCATAGCCGCGCTCACATGCCCTAATGCCGCTCGCCTCAATAGTGATTTTGCGTGCCTTGTAAAGCGCACCCACCGCCTGTTTGAACACTTTTTTACTGACACCAAATGTCGCGTAAATCGCGCGGGGAGGGCTTTTGTCGGTCAGTGCCAAAAACCCAGAATTTTCGCTTAGCTTGGTCTCTATGGCGTGAGCAACATCCTGAATCTTAGACTCACTAAACCCGGGCCGACTGAGTGACAGATCAATTTTCCCATCTTCGCGAATCCGCTGAATGTATCCCTCTAGCGTCTGCCCTCGGCGAATTCTTCGGTACAGCTCGTTACTGTAGAGCAACCCCCAGAACTGGTGATTAACAATGGCCTTGAACCCAAGGTCTGTCTGCTCGGCGACGAGTAACTCCACCTGTTCACCGACCTCGAGCCCGGTGGCTGTGTCTTCAATCCAGTGATCAATGCGTGTCGAGCCCGCAGGCCGTCCCTGATTATCAATGTAGACTTTGACGAGGGTGAAGGCGTCTGGTTTCAGGGGGTGCTGTTGCTCCGCAAAAGGAACAAAAAGGTCTTTACTTAGACCCCAATCAACAAAAGCACCGAGGTGATTCACGTCGACTACCTTTAGCCAAGCGACTTGCCCAATGGTAAGCGTACTCTGCTCATTCACTTCTATTTTTTGTTTGATGTTAAATTCCTATTTCGTCGATGCCGTACCGACTTCCGGCTTTTATGCTCTGCGTTTTGGATGCATCTCACTTCTACTCCAACCGGCATTTGCGGCTGTTACAGTGCGGCTTTGGCAACAAATTCTACGCTGTGCTTAGCGTACTCGCTTCGCGCCCGTCGGGACTACGCAAAAAAGAACTCTTGGTGGATTATTGTGAGTATTGACGGTCCAGAGCGACGGTCAAGCCAAGATTTTCTAGGAATTCATTGTCCTTGCCAGTACGCTCTTCCCTTCTCATTCTCATATCAATAATAAGGAACCTGTCATGGCCATTGGTGTAATTGCAACCATTCCCGTCCAAGAGGGCAAGAACGAAGAATTTGAAGCCGTATTTATGGCGCTCGCAGCACAGGTCATCGCCAACGAGCCAGGCTGCAGTTTTTACACGCTCAACCGCAGTAAGTCTGACCCACAGACCTACAAAGTGTTAGAATCTTACGTGGACAAAGCCGCGCTTGAAGCACACGGCAAGACTGATTACTTCAAGGCCGCTAATGTCAAACTTGGCGGCTTAGTCGCCGGCATGCCCGACGTTGAGTACCTCGACGGTATTGAAGGCTAGCCCGCTGACACAAACCATCAGGGCGACTCGTTTTCGAGTTGCTCTGCTTTCCACTCCATAGCCATTCGCACACGGCCCTCGGCCGAGGGATGCGTGTAGAACAATACTTCCTGCAGGGTGCCCGGCCTGGGATTTCGGTATTCGGCGGTCTTAACGAGGGCTGAAGCCATGCCGTCCGGTAAATTGACCGTCTCTAATGAGTACCGATCCGCATCGGTCTCGTTCATTCTCGAAAGCGTATTATTAATGGGTGCGAAGAAGGTCATTAACACGCCAACCAGTAAAATCAGTACCGGAATACTTGCTGGATTACGAATGTCCTCATCAGCCGAAAACCATCTGGCGACAGGTGCAAATAACTTGTCCGCAAGCAAAAAGGCGACAACGATTTGGGCGCTTAGTAACAGTACGATCCACCAAATATGCCCCGAGACGTAATGGCCAATTTCGTGTCCAGTCACAGCCTTCACTTCATCCAAATCTGCTTGATTCATCGCAACGTCTGAGATCGCAATACGGGCTGATGAACCGATGCCGGCGACATTGGCGGTGAAATTGTTCGACTGGCGTGACCCGTCGTACATAAAGATACGCTCGGTGGGAATATTGGCCTCCATGGCCAGTGCTTCAATTGCTTCCTTTACCTCGCCCTCAGGCACCGCGGTGTACTCGTTAAACAGTGGCTGTATTAGCGTTGGACCCAAGATCATCATGAGCGTAATGACGCTGGCGGTAACCCCACCAAACCAAGCCCACCAAAGCTTTCCAACTCTGTTGACCAGTACGTAGAACAAGGCCAATAACACGCCCATGATCACGGCGCTTAACGCCAGACTTAGACCGGCTTGTCCAAGGAAGTCGCCGAGGGGCTGAGTGGTCATATCGTATTGGGTTTGACGGTACCAGCTCGTGTAGATCGTCCAGGGGAGTTCGACAATCGACGAGAGCACAATAAACGCGGCGCTGACTCGAAAGGCTCGATTGAAGAGCCCTTTTCCGGACAGCTTGCCGACCAGTGTGGTCAGAATACCGCTGCGAAGGATGAGCCAGGTTGAGAGAACGGTCACGCCCAAAGACCAGAGCATGAGCCAGTGATTACCTGCGGTGTAGGCTGCCGCTTGCGCAAGGGCTTCTTCACCCAGCCCATCGATATAGGCTTTTGTGGCCATTTCAGCGTTAAATGCCATGGTGTTTGCTCCCATTTTTTTTTATTGTCGGTTCGGCGCAGTGGTGACCACCACTCAACGGTGTCGGGGTCATGATAAGGCGATGGGCGTTTTGGAGCTAGTGTGTTGGGTGTGACGACAAATAAGGATCGACAGTGAAGGCGCTCGAACTGAGAGTCGGGAAGGCTGCAGCAAAGCGACTCGCCGAGGAGGGCTGGCACGCAGACCTTGTAGACGGTCTGATCGGTGCATCAGGCGGTCCAAAGTGGCTTATTCTGGGCCAACTTGACCGTGTGCTCGTCGGAGAGTTATTTGCCGGACGCGATCGACCACTCGATGCGATCGGTTCATCGATTGGCAGTTGGCGACACGCTGCCATGGCGCAGCCCAATCCGTCCGAAGTGTACGATCGATTCGAGCGCGCGTACCTCACTCAGCACTACGCGTCAGCAAAGCCTTCGGTTGCAGAGATTACAGAGGTGGCACTCGGACTCATGAGGTGTTTGCTGGGAGAGGGGGGCGAGCGTCACGTTGTTGAGCATCCGTGGCTTCGGTCACACGTTGTCACAGCGCGCGGCAAGGGCCTCAATGGTACTGCACCGGGCCCAGGCTTAATTGCGGGAATGGCGGTGGCGGCACTGGGCAATGCCGTAAGTCGGGCAACGTTACCGTTGTCGTTTCAACGTGTTGTCTTTGCGCACCAAGAAGCGAGACCCGTGGCACCGTTGCTCGACGGGTTTGGAACGCAGTACGTCTCTCTCTCGGAAGCTAATGTCTTCAATGCGCTCATGGCGAGCGGTGCAATTCCTTACGTCTTCGACGGCGTGTACGAAATCGAAGGGGCGGGTCAGGGTGCGTTCTGGGACGGTGGCATTATTGACTATCACTTTGACGTTGAACGCCTTCCTGAAGACCAAGTGTGGCTCTATCCCCATTTTAGCAATCGTATGACGATGGGCTGGTTTGACAAGTTTTTGCCCTGGCGAGCCAACCGGCAGGTCTCGTCAGATCAGCTGATCACACTCTGCCCGAGCGATGCGTTCTTAGCGCAGTTGCCGTTCGGAAAGATTCCAGACCGGCGGGATTTTGGAAAAATACCCGAATCGATTCGTGAACAATATTGGCGCGACTGCGTTCAGGAGTCCCGTCGCCTTGCAGACGAGTTCCACCAACTTATTAACGGAAGTGACCCACTGGCAGGCGCGGTAATACTCTAGCGCCAACTCAAAGCGCCTCAGGCGGTTCAGGGTTTGGGCCATCTACTCGCTGGAAAACCCTTCGTCCATCTGACACTGTGATATCTACGGCTATGGTGTGGATCGAATGGACCGGGGTTCGATAAGGGTCGCGCTCAAGCACAACAAGATCGGCTTTTTTCCCCACTTCAAGCGTTCCAATGGTGTCTTCCATCCGTATTTGCCAGGCCGCATCCACCGTGTGCGCGCGAATGGCTTGATCGACGCTGAGTCGTTCATTAGCCCGAGCTTGAATGGGGTAGTTGGCATCACCAGCACGCTGGCGCGTCACGGCCATTTCAATATTAAACAGGGGGTTGAGTGCATCTTTGCCGATCCAAGACACCGGGTAGTCGCTGCCGAGCGTAACGCGACCTCCGTTTCGAAGAATAGAAGCTAAGGGGTACAGTTGCTCAAACCGGTCAGGGCCCAAGAACTCCATGGCGATCTCATCGTACTCGAACCACGTTGGCGTGGTTTGAGCCACCACGCCCAGCGCACCAAACCGATCGATATCGGCAGTGTCGACCACCTCAATATGGCATATCGTGGCCCTAACATCGGCCTTGGGATGCGCTGCTTGTCCTGCCTCTATGGCATCAAGAGCAGTACGCACAGCACCGTCGCCAATGGCGTGAAGGTGAAGATCGAAACCTAAGCTGTAGGCCTCAAAAACCGCGTTAAATACCTGTGTGTCGGGCAGGAGTGGGCTTGCCTCGTGCCCCTCGGGGGCCAAGTAGGGTGCAAGCGTGACAGCGGTCTTGGCTTCAACCGTGCCATCGAGCGAAAGCTTGAGGGTCGTGACTGAGAACAACTCATGGTCATAGATCTCGCGCAGCGTCGAGAGTTCTTCGTGTGCAGTGAGGAGGTCTTTGGGGGTGTTGATGTAGAGCGAGCCGACCATGCGCAGTGGCAGTGCATCAGTCTCGGCCAACTCGTGCGCAATCTGCATGCCAAGCCGCCCAGTATCGATCATGCCTGCATCGAAAGCAGCGGTCAGCCCAACGGCCGACATGTCGTTGAAAAATCCGGGTGCTGCCGATCGAAGCGAGCGTTCACTGACCACGCCAAGCGCTTTCTTAACAGGTTCAATAGCGGCGCCCTCGACAAGCCATCCCGTCGGATTTCCTAACTGATCGCGCTGAAAAAAGTGGGCGCCGGGGACGGGGTCTGGCGTTTGCGCTGAAATCGCGGCATTCGCGAGGGCTAGCGAGTTTGCCCAGGCCGTGTGTCCGCCTTCGTCAATAATCAGTGCGGGCCTGTGGGGCACAACGGCGTCAAGTTGTGCAGCCGTGGGGCCGTTAATACCAAAAGCTCGGGCAAGGAAGCCCGATCCCAATACTGGGTTTTGAGAAGGGAAGTTGGCGGCATGCTCGGCGATCGCTTCTAACACTTCGTCGGCCGTCTGTCCGGGTGAGAGCATGACGCCGTTTAAGAGCGGCAGCGTATCCATGGTGTGAATATGAGTATCGATAAATCCGGGAAAAACCACCCGGCCGTCAAGCTCAATGACCTCGGTCTCATCATTCATCAGCAGGTTGATGTCGGCCTCGGTCCCAAGGGCAATAATCCGACTGCCCGATACTGCAATGGCGGAGTGACGACTGCCTTGGGTGTCTAACGAATAGACGGTTCCACCGCGCAAAATAAGTTCGGCAGACGTGTTATCGGCGACAGCGGTCTGGGCTAGCAAAAGCACAAATAAAGCAATAATCCGGATCATCTGAGGTCTCTCTTGAGTGTCACACTCGAACCCCAAACCTGCTTCGCGTCGGGTGCCGCAGAATACAGCCCTAGGCTGTTAGTTGGAGAACTGAGCCAACACTGATTCAATCGTGAGTGTTTTGATAGTATTTCCGGCTTCGTCAAGCAGCTCTGTCAGTTGACCATGGGGCGCGAACAGGTTGAACAATACTGTCGCGCCCTCGGGTCCACCGCGCTCCATGTGAACATCGCCCTCAGGCATCTGCGAGTAGCTTCCCATTTGCCGAGTGACGGTAGAGACCTCTTCGCCATTTTCAAAGGTCACCACTTCGAGAGACCCTTGGAGCACTGTCGAACGCACCTCGCACAGGTGCT
>JABIZW010000021.1 GCA_018666295.1 Halieaceae bacterium | reverse complement strand
GTATTATTGACTCGCCGGGCATACGAGAATTCGGGTTACAGCACATTGATCCAGCGCTCGTCGCCCCGGGCTTTGAAGAATTCAGAGCGTTTTTAGGCCAATGCCGATTTCGAGATTGCAAACACCTCGTAGAGCAGGGCTGCGCTGTCTTAGCGGCGCTTGAGCGCGGGGATATTGGCGCGGAACGGTATGACAGTTTTGTCAATATTGTGCGCGATATTCCTCAGAAAACGTACTAAGGTCCGTCACAGTCCCGTAGACTGAGCTCATGAGTATCCAACGTGTTTTTTCCGGCTTCGTGCTCTGCGTTTTGGGGGCTATAGCCCCAATGACCGCTTTGGGGGCGCTAACCTCGGTTTCAGAATTTGCCGATGCGCCGGCGATTGTCGAACAACAGACACAAGAGCAGGTCGCAGGGCAGGAGAGCGGAAAAGACCCTGCTTGGGTAGACACCAGCCACCGTTTTGCAACTGACCGGACTTTGGCACTCACGCGCTGGGTCGACGGCTTTTTCGGTGATGTCGACAGCGACACCGAGATTGCCGAATCGCGCTTGCGATTAAAGCTCACGACCGATTGGGATGATCGCCTAGGAACTGAGACTCGCGTGAGTGTCGGCGGTAAGGTCAACCTGCCTCAGCTTGCGAACCGCGTCGATCTTGTTTTCCGGGGCGATGACCCCGACGAGCTCATAGCGGGCGATAAAGAGGACCCCTCTCAAAGCCAAGTTGGCTTTCAGGTTCTTGTCGATGAGAGCGCTGCCGGCAATCACCGAACCGATTTCACGGTAGGCCTATCGGGCTCAGGACCCAAGCCCGGCATCAACTACCGATATAAAACCATATGGAATCCAAAAACATCGTTCCGATTTTCGCAACGTGCTCAGTACGACTTTGACGATGGCGCCTTCGCCACCACGAAGATCGACATCGACTATGCGTTGTCCGAGCGCTCGCTGGTCAGAACGCAAAATCGCATGCTTTATGGTGAGGAGACAGACGGCGTCGAATGGTCGACCCGCGTCGGCGTTGTTCGGCAGTGGGCCGTCACTAACGGGTTTGAACGAGCGGCCTACGTCTACATTGGCGCGAAAGGCAATACCGAACCGAAAGACGAAGTAGAGAACTACCAATTAGGCCTGCGCTTGCGCGCGCAAGCCGTTCGTGAGTTCCTATTTTTTGAATTGGAGCCGACGCTAAACCAACGTATCGACAGTCCTACCTCCGCCAGAGAGGCCACCTGGGCCATTGAGGCGCGAATAGAACTACTGCTGTTTGACTAACAGCTGCAGGGCGCTAGAGATTTTCTTCAGCAAACGCTGCCAGACGCGATCGAACAATGCCGTTAATGTGCATGATGCCCGCATACGGATAGGGTTTGGCGCGCTCGACCAAATACGTCAGCCCCGACGTTAACGGAGAGATGTATTTATTATCTATTTGCGCCAAGTTGCCCAGTACGACAATTTTAGAGTCCGAACCCACGCGACTAATGATCGACTTCAGCTGAAACTGGGTCAGCCCTTGAGACTCATCGATAATAATATAGGCGCCATTGAATGATCTTCCGCGCATGAAGTTCAATGATTTAAATTGAATATTTGCACGCTCCTTTACGTAGTCGATGCTCCCGTTTGAACACTCGTCAGCGCCATGCAAAATTTCCAAATTATCGTCAAAAGCGGCGAGCCAAGGCGCCATCTTTTCCTCTTCCGTGCCTGGAAGAAAGCCAATGTCTTCCGCCATCGGCGGGGTCGACCGCGCGACTATGAGCTTCTTATATTTTTTTTGCTCAAGAATCGCGTGCAGCCCATAAGCAAGCGCCAGCAAGGTCTTACCCGACCCGGCAGGACCCGTCAGCACGGTCATATCGAGATCATCATTATCAAGCAGCCGCATCGCCATGGCTTGCTCAAGATTGCGCGGTGCAAGACCCCAAAAACGCTGATTCATTAAATTATCGCGACTGTCCACGGCAAGAAAAACATATTCCGAATCCACATGATCAACAAACGCCATGAACCCATTATCGTCATATAAAAACTGGTTCGGATAAGCGTCCGGGAGCTCCGGCTTGGGAATTCTGTGAAGGGTAATACTGCCCTCGCGAACAGTATCGACGCGATCGATGCCCTCCCAAAACTCACCGTTACTGCGTCGGTAGCCCGTGGCCAATAAATCAATGTCATCAAGCACTCGATCGTGACGGTAGTCTTCGACGTGCAGAAGACCCGAGCCCTTTGCCTTGATTCGCATATTGATGTCTTTGGTCACTAAGCACACAAACTCACCGGGGTGCTCGACCTGATATTTCAACGCCACATTGATAATGCGATTGTCATTCGCCTGATCTTGTGTGCTGTCTAAAAATGGTACGTTCTCATTGGCACCCAGTAGCTGATCGGGAAAAATGGCCAGTCGCCCCAGGCTACCCGAGAGGGTTGAGCCCGGAATGTCCACACCGACTTGTATCGCCTGAGGTGACGCACAGCCGACTACTTTATCGATCATCTGAATCGCAATCCGTGCCTCACGACTCACCGACTTGTCGCGACGGTCCTTAATGTGATCAAGCTCTTCGAGCACGGTCATGGGAATCACGACGCGGTGCTCCGCAAACGCCGCAATTGCCGTCGGATCGTGCAAGAGTACGTTGGTGTCCAGCACGTAGGTCTTCACCCGTGCAGACTCAAGGCGTGTAACGTCATCGATCAACTCGACTGGTTGCGGCATGCGATCCCCCAAGGACACAAAAATCAAAGCGTGGCCCCACAGCGCTCCGAGGAGACAGCGGGCATTGAGTAACGGATGAGGAAGAAGAGAGCGTCGCTGCAGGTTCACAGCGGTTAACGGTGATGTCGAGCGTCAAGGCGTGACCAACAAACATCATTACCAATAAACCGTCCTACTCTTTCTATTTCGGGCAAAAATTAGTAAAGCCATGACCGCAACTGATGTCAATCATCGATTGGTAGTTTTTTCGCCATTACAAAAGCGTGAAAAATCGGGGCCCGTCAGCTAGGATTTGTCCGGCAAGTCGCGACTGGCGCTACCGCAGTTAAAATCAGGCTCAAGAGACCTCTCGGTATATGTTAGATAAAAATGCCCTAAACCAGCTTCAGGGCCTTAAAAACAAAATAGAAGCAGAAAAAGAATCCGCCGAGGGGACGGTCAAAGCGACACGCAGTCGCTTTGGTTTTGTTGTGCTTGACGACGCGCGCGAAATCTTCCTGCCACCAGATGAGATGCAGCGGGTGCTGCCTGGAGACAGAGTCTCGATTACGATCAAACCCGTTTCGGGAAAGGACAAATCAGGTAAAGCACAGACCGCAGGCGAGCTGGAGACACTACTGACGACGTCGGTAGACACCTTTGTCGGCGAGGTCGTGCAGAAGGGCAAGGCATTCTTTGTAGCACCAGACATTCCAGAGTTGATGCATTTCTCACGTTGGCTCTTCATTCCGCCCAATGCACGATCAGGCGCGAAGCAAGGCGATCTCGTTCAGTGTCAACTCAGCCGCCACCCCTTCGCTGACGGGAAGCCAGCGGTCAAGGTGTTGCGATCGTTTGGCCCAGAGGGCACACCCGGGCTTGAGAATGAGTATTGCGCGGCTCGCGCCGGCATTCACCGTCAACTGCCCAAAAATGTTTTGAATCAAATTGAGTCGCTCCTTAGCACGACCCCAGAGAACGCCCTTCCCCGAGAGGATTTAACGCACTTGCCGCTGGTGAGTATCGACTCTGTTCACACCATGGACATCGATGATGCGCTTTGCGCCGAACCGCTTGATGACGGCTGGCAACTCATCGTCGCCATTGCAGACCCGACAGCCGTGACTGGGCACGCTGCTGACATTACGGCCGCAATTTCAAAACGTGGCACTTCTCATTACTTTCATGGCACAGCCATTGCGATGTTACCCGACACACTGTCGCAACATGCAGCCTTGAAACCGCTGGAAGATCGCAATGCCGTGGTCTGTCGCCTCACGGTCTCCGCAGAGGGTGAGGTCACTCAGGCCGAGATTGTTCTTGCGCTAGTGCAATCGAAAGCGAAATTAAGCTATCCCGAAGTTGAGGATGTGCTTCAGGAAAAAGCCCCACATCCTTTTACTGACGAGCTTTCGCACCTGCAAAACTGCTTTAGTGCACTGCGTCAGCGACGTGAAGCCTGCGAGCTTGTGATCGAGCATCGACCAGAGCATCGTTGGATCATGAACGACGAAAAACAGATAACCAGCATTGAACGAGTGGAAAAAAAGTCATCACAGCTGCTGGTTGAGGAATGCATGGTCGCCGCCAACCGAGCGATTGCCAACGCGCTTAAAGAGGCTCAGAGGCCTGGACCATTCGTTACACACGCGGGGATACGGCGAGACCGCGCCGAGGAAGCCCAGGAGTTTCTAAAGCGCTATCAGCCTGATCTAGAGGGCCTGGAATTCTCTACATTGGAAGGGTTTAGAACGCTAATCACCGCACTTAATGCATCGAGTGACGAACGACCATTGCGCTCAATGGTTAATCGTCTGATGGCACGCGCAAGCTTGAGTATCAAGCCCTCGCCGCATATGGGAATGGCCTTATCACTCTATACGAACGGGACATCACCGCTCAGGAAAGCCTTGGATTACTGCGTCCATCTGCAGCTCAAAGCCATGCTCGGAGACACGTCTGTGGAGCCTGCCTCAGCCACTGTTTTTGACCTACTTAACCAGGCCAGCGCAAAGAACCGCCAGGCGGTTAATGGCGCTCATAACTGGCTAACCTGCAATTTCTTAAACGCTCAGGCTGCTGCCGATACGTCTCAATTTAATGGCGAAATTGTGCACATCAACACCTCTGGCTTTACGGTGAAACTTGACGACTTAGGGCTGGAGGGGGTCGTTGATCTGCGCAAAGACAGTGAGAAATTTAGTTTTGATAAATGGGAAATGGCCTTAACGAGCCCATCCAAGCGCTACCAGCTTCGACAGCGGGTTCGCGTGCAATACGTCACGAACGAGAGGCCCCGCGGCGAACATCCTGCATTTACGGCACTGGATACTCCGCTCTGAGCGTTACCCCCATGACCGTCTCATTCACCGCTTCGCAACACGTCTTAGGATCTAACAACAATGTCCAACATCTTTCCGGTAAAAAACCTCTTAGCCGATGACACATTGGTTGGCCAAAGCGTCACTGTTCAGGGGTGGTTACGGAGTAAACGGGACTCAAAGGCTGGCATTTCCTTTTTAGCCGTCAATGACGGCAGCCATTTTGACAGTCTTCAGTGCGTCGCTGCCAATGCACTGGCTAACTACGAGGACGTTATTCTTAAGTTGTCTACGGGATGCGCAGTGGCAGTGACCGGGGAGCTCGTTGCATCACAAGGCGGTGGGCAGGCTGTCGAAATTCAAGCCACGGCTGTGGACCTTGTGGGGGACGTTGATGATCCTGAATCCTACCCGATCGCCAAAAAGAGACACACGTTTGAGTACCTTCGCTCCCAGGCGCACCTGAGAACGCGCACCAACACCTTTGGTGCGATCACCCGGGTTCGTCACGTCCTTGCCAATGCAATCCACGACTTCTTTCACTCTGACGATTTTTATTGGGTGAACACCCCGATCATTACTGCCAGTGACTGTGAAGGGGCAGGAGAGCTGTTCAGAGTGAGTACGCTTGATCTCAATAACCTGCCGATGAATGAAAAGGGCCAGGTCGATACGACGGGTGATTTTTTTGGCGGCGACGCCTACCTGACAGTCTCAGGGCAACTCGCAGTCGAATCGTACTGCTTATCGATGAGCAAGGTTTACACTTTCGGGCCCACTTTCAGAGCGGAAAACTCCAATACCTCCCGTCACTTGGCCGAATTTTGGATGGTTGAGCCCGAAGTGGCTTTTGCAAACCTCAACGACAACGCCAACCTCGCGGAGCGACTATTAAAGTCGGTCACTCAGCGCGTACTCAACGAATGCGAAACCGACTTGGGCTTCTTTCAGCAACGTATCGACAACACGGTAATGGACAGACTGAGCAATATTGTGGACCAGCCGTTTGTCCGCGTCACCTACAGTGACGCCATCGATATTTTATTAAAATCGGGCAAGTCATTTGAGTTTCCTGTGCAATGGGGTATCGATATGGCCTCGGAGCACGAGCGGTTCTTGGCCGAAGATCACTTCAAAACGCCAGTTGTTGTGACCGACTACCCTCGTGACATCAAGGCCTTCTACATGCGGCTTAACGACGATGAGCGCACCGTCGCTGCAATGGATGTACTGGCACCCGGCATTGGTGAAATCATCGGCGGCAGCCAGCGAGAAGAGCGGCTGGACGTACTCGATGCGCGCATGGACCCAGCCCTTAAAGACACGCTCTGGTGGTATCGCGACCTCAGACGCTATGGAACAGTTCCACACGCAGGTTTTGGTCTGGGCTTTGAGCGGCTCGTGGCCTACATCACAGGCATGGAAAACGTGCGTGACGTGATTCCATTTCCAAGGACACCCGGAAATGCTGATTTTTAAAGACGGGTCTTCAGGGGCTCACCATGGGTAAACGCGCACAAGTCGGTCTGTTGCTCACCGGTAACGAGCTGATGAGCGGCGATACGGTTGACAGCAATTCGTCACGTATCGCACTCGCGCTGAGCGAGAAGAAAATCGGCATCGCCAAGAAAATTACGGTCGGTGATGAGCCTCAGTTGCTTGCCGAGAGTCTGCGCAATTTATGCAGCGAGTCTCACACTGTCGTCATCAATGGCGGACTGGGTCCAACAGAAGATGATCTGACTGCCGCCGTTGTCGCCGAGGTACTCGGGTGCAAGTTGGTCGAACACCCCGGCGCCATTGCGCACCTAGCGCATTGGTGTGAGCGTCGAGGACTCGAACTTAATGCCAGCAACCTCAAGCAAGCCTACCTGCCCGAGGGCGCAGACCTCGTGGCCAATCCGCTCGGGAGTGCGGTTGGTTTTGCCGTTGAAATCGAAGGAGCACTGGTCATTGCCACGCCCGGTGTGCCGGTCGAGTTAACCGCCATGCTCCCTGAAATCTGCGAGCGAATCACTGCCCGAGTGGGTGGCGGCACCGCTTTTATCCGCCGACTACAAACGTTTGGTATTGGCGAGTCGACGATCCAAGAACTTGTCAACGCATGCAGTGAGGAGTGGCCAAGCCAGGTCACGCTCGGCTTCAGATCCGGCTTGCCGCAGCTGGAACTTAAACTCCAAATCGATGACGACGTCTTCCTCGAGCAACGCGCTGAGGCAGAGCGGCTTCTGCACAGACTGATCGGTGATCATATTATTGGCGAAGACAATGATCAGCTCGCTCTGTCACTGCAACGCGCGCTAGTGACTAAGAACATGAGCGTCACCACGGCAGAGTCTTGCACCGGCGGTCTCATTGCATCGTTAATCACTCGAGAACCCGGGTCCTCCAAGATTTTTGGCAGCGGGTTTATTACCTACGCAAATACCAGTAAGAACAAAATCCTTGATGTGCCTAAAGCCACACTCGTCAAGCACGGTGCTGTCAGTGAACCGGTTGTCCTTGCAATGCTCTTGGGCGCACTGAAATACGGGGCGTCAGACATCGGCATCGCGGTCTCCGGCGTTGCGGGTCCCGGAGGCGGCAGCGACGACAAGCCCGTGGGCACCGTATGGATGGCTTGGGGTACGCGGGACCAACATCGCGCGGTCAGACTACAAGTTCCGGGGTCACGCGATCGCTTCCAAATTTTGGTGGCTGCGATCGGCTTGGATTTAATGCGCCGACAACTGCTCGAACTGCCGCCAATACCACACTACATTCAGCGCTTCGTTCATCGCAGCGAATAACTTAAGGCTGCAGTCGCGTCAGAATCCATGCTGCGTCAAAGTCGTACACGAATCGATCGTGCAACCGGTCGCTCCCACCTTGCCAAAATTCGACCCGCTGGGGCTTTAACCTAAAGCCGCCCCAGTGCGGCGGACGCGCAACATCATGGTCCTCAAATCGCTCAACTGCCCTTTGATACTGCGCTTCGAGATCCGATCGACTGGCTATTGGTCTACTCTGATCCGACGTCCACGCGGCGATTTGACTCGCGTAAGGGCGCGTTGAGAAGTAAGCGTCGGAGGCCTCTTCAGAAATTTTCGTCACTTCGCCGGAAATACTGACTTGTCGGTCGAGCTCGTTCCAAGGAAAAAGCATTGAAGCTCGACCATAACTCGCAAGCGCCACAGCCTTATCGCTCTGGTAGTTCGTGAAGAAAACAAACCCGTGTTCATCAAAGCCCTTTAACAATACAAAACGCTGGCGGACGGACCCATCCGGCTGCACTGTTGCAACAACGCAACCCGTGGGATCGGCCAACCCGGCCTGAGCCGCGTCGGCCTGCCACTGCGTGAACAGGTCCAAGGGGTTTTTAGGCAGTGTTGCGCGCGCGAGCCCACCCTTTGTGTATTGCCTGCGGTAGTCTTTCAGTTCCATAGCCCCTCCTCGTGACCCTATGGTAATCGATGTCGAGGGTACTCTGCGTAAACGGCATCTTATGGTAGCTTTCCACTCCCAGATCTTTGGAGAATTCTCAATGCGTTTTATCAGCTTATTGTTCGCCACCGCGATGACCCTTAACCCGCTCGTCGCTGTCGCTCAGACGGCCAACCAGGGTGGCCCTCTCATCGACTATGGAACGCGATTCATACCCGAGATCGCCGCCAGAGGCATGGTATCAGGACCCGAGAAACTCGCGTCAGAGGCAGGTCTGAGTATGCTCAAGCAAGGTGGTAATGCTGTTGACGCGGCCGTTGCGACCGGGTTTGCGCTCGCAGTGACGTTACCGCGCGCGGGCAATCTTGCAGGCGGTGGATTTATGTTGGTCCACCTAGCCAAAACGGACGAGCAAGTCTTCATCGATTACCGAGAGATGGCCCCCGCGAGCGCATCACGAGACATGTTCCTCAACGAGGACGGCACCGTAAATAAGCAAATGGCCTACAACAGTCCCAGTGCTGCGGGCATCCCGGGCACCGTTGCCGGCATGATTCACGCACTGGAAAACTACGGGACGCTGGATCTTAAGACCGTCATACAGCCCGCGATTCAACTCGCTGAGCAAGGATTTAGGGTGCCCGCGGCACTGCACTTAAACCTTCGCGCAGCCACAAAACGGCTCGCACGTAACGAAGAAGCGAACCGTATTTATTTAGCCGGTACCGGAACGGCACCGGCAATGGGGAGTCTGTTTAAACAACCCGACCTGGCAGCAACACTTAAACGCATCAGAGACAACGGCACGGATGGATTCTACAAAGGCAAGACTGCGGCACTCATCGTCGAGGAAATGCAGCGTAACGGCGGCCTAATAACACGATCGGATTTAGCCAATTATCGGGCACTTGAACGCCAACCCGTTCGTTCAATGTTTAGAGGTTACGAGCTGGTGAGCGCGCCGCCCCCCTCGTCGGGCGGCATCCACGTCTCACAGATCTTAACGCTTTTAGAGCCCTTCCCACTCAAGCAGCTGGGCCACAATAGTGCGGGTTACCTGCACGTCCTGATCGAGGCCATGAAACTCGCCTATGCAGACCGAAGCGAGTACTTAGGGGATCCCGACAGAACAGCAATACCGATGTCAAAACTGACAAGCGAGGTCTACCTGAGCACACGGCGGGCCATAATCAAAAGTGATCGGGCGACGCCCTCCAGTGATATTCGCCCCGGCACTTTTGACGACGCGGAGAGCACAGAGACCACACATTACTCCGTCGCTGACCAATACGGGAATGTGGTCTCCAACACATACACCATTAACTTTAGCTTCGGCTCTGGCATTGTTGTCCCCGGAACCGGGATGCTACTGAACAATGAAATGGACGATTTCGCCGCCAAACCCGGGTCCCCTAATGGTTATGGGCTGGTGCAGGGCGAAGCGAACGCTGTGTCGGCGGGCAGTCGTCCCTTATCGTCAATGACACCAACGCTTGTGTTCCGAGACGGCAAGCCATGGATTGCGACGGGGAGTCCGGGAGGCTCGAGAATTATTACGGCGGTGGCACAAACACTGCTAAACGTCATGGCATTTGATATGACACTCGGCATGGCAACATCCGCACCGCGGATTCATCATCAATGGATGCCGGATATGGCCATGGTCGAGCCGGGCATTTCACCCGATACGGTAAAACTATTAGAAGCCAGCAATCACAAAATTCTCCGCTCAAACAGCACCATTGGACGCGTCAATTCGGTGCAAATCGAGGACGGCTGGTTTTACGGTTATGCCGACCCCAGACGGCCTGGCGGGCACGTGGCGACCTGGTAACTCAGCCCATTGAACGAACTTTCATGGTTTGGCGCCCAAGTGCGACAAGGGCGCCGTTTGCATCCCAAATTTCACAGTCGAGCTCAGTCACACCGCTCATCAGTGTTGTCGACCGTGCGCGACACAAAATAGGTCCGGGAGCAGGTTTCCCCCGCACCTGGACCGTGAGTTCAACCGTGGGCACCCAACCGACATTGGGCACCAGTGTAAAGGCAGGGGGGGGCATCATATCAACGAACATCAATAGGTCGAGCGTTCCAATCTCAGCCCCGTCTGAATAACGCATATACGCGATGAACTCGCCCGTATTGGTCGGCTCGCGACACTCAAAAAACTCTTGTCCCTTTACAACGCGAATATCCACCGTGTCGTGAATTTCAAGGCCACCGTGCGGCTGTGCTTGCGTTGGATCAAACCTTGGAACCTGTGGTGGCTCTAAAAGCGTATTAGTGGGACCCTTCAGGCGATCAAGATCCGTAAAGGCGGCGTTTGCAACCAATTTCAGCCCGCCCTCTTGATACAAACGCGCCGCTGCGAACTGCGTGCCTTTGCCTTCTCTAAGGACCTCAACGTCGATTTCCGCATGTCCAAGCATGGTGGGCTCTAAGTAAAAAGCATTAATCGATAGCGGATCAGCATCGTTTAAGGTTTGTGAAATCGCTCTACCGATAACACCCATGACATAACCGCCATTAGGCACTTTTCCAATTCGCCAGCCCTTGTGAAGCTCAGCCTGCCATCGGTTATCACCAAGCGAAACCAATGCTGTGTCGTTTAAAAATTTGCCCATGTGCTCACCCAGTATTATTGACTGTCCAGATCGCGCCCAGTCCTTCGGCGCGGCCGAAGTGTACATGCCTTATCTTAAGACGTAGAGATTAAGAGGGAATTATCTCTATACTGAGGTGTAACAGAGGACTGATTCGTGAAAGTTTTTTCGCCAGGTCTCGCAGTAACGACCGCAATGACATATGCCCTGCTTTTCGCAGCCGCGCCACAAGCGTTTGGCCAGACCGGCTTCTTTGGTGCCTATGATCCGCGACTGCAAGAAGTGTTATGGAACGACGCCGTTGGACTCCAGCAAAATGGTAATCATCAAGAGGCCATCGAAAAGTTAAAACGCGCCGCGCACCTCAGTCGCATTAATGATGGTCTAGACGCTAAAAGTCAGCTCCCTTTCGTGCGCGCCGAAATTGCAAGCCATCGAGCGCTTAACCAATTCACAGCAGCCGACGAACGTCACGCCTACTTGTCACGGATTGAAGCCCGCGCAATCCCCTCGGGCCCCGAAAAAATAACCGCGCTACTAAGACAAGCAGAGTGGCATCAATTTGCGTTGCTTGAAGATATTGACGAGGACGAAGAGGCAACCGCCCGCATGGGCAAGGCGTGGAATTTTTATCGCCGCGCGCTGAATGAATCAATCGCAACTTACGGAGAGGATTCCGCAGAGCTGCTCCCCGCGCTCGAGGGCATGGTGCGGGCGCAATACCTCCTCGCGGGACACCGAGGCATTGGCGCGTCCATGCCAGGTCGCATGGAGCGTGAAAGACGCGACTTTGCCGCCGGAAAGAGCACCTTTAAACGAGGCCTCTCAGTGCTGGTTGCCATGCAACAACTGAACCGCGATCGACTGAGCGTAACGCGCGAAATACAGGCCCAGGACCTGATTCGAATCGCCGACTGGGCATGGTGGACCGGCAACCGAAACTACGCCTTAAACTTTTACAACACTGCACTGGCGCTCGCAAACGGGGAGTCACTGGAGCCGGTCGCCAACGAGACGTCGCCGTTGACCGAGGTGGACGCGTCTTTAGACCCTGAGGCTACCGCCTCAGATTCCAACATGTCCGAAACCGACACAGGCGAGGACGCCGCGACGGC
>JABIZW010000031.1 GCA_018666295.1 Halieaceae bacterium | reverse complement strand
GACACGGGTGCTTGTACTCTGTTTGGCTCTGCTGATCCTTTCTGTGGCGGCTCGTCTAACTTCCGTCGTTATAACGGCACTATCGGTAACGGCGTTGCCGGAACAGTCTTCCAAGAATTAGACGGTACGATCGTGCCAATCGACTTCTCTCGAAGCGACGTGTTCTACAACTACGGTGCGGTAAACCACTATCAGCGCCCTGTTGAGCGTTGGAACTTGGGCGCAAGTGGTCACTACGAGATCACTGACAATGTCGAGGCTTACTTCGATACGACCTACATGAACAACAAAACTGAAGCGCAGATTGCAGAATCGGCTTCGTTTAACCGTCCATTCGAAACCAACTGCGACAACCCGCTGTTGACTGGCGGCGCCGGACCCAACGGTGACGGCATCATGTTGGGCTCAATCACAGGTACGTTTGATGCCAACGGTGACTTTGTCAGCTGTCTTGATTACATGGCGGCCGGTAACGACCCCATCGACGTACAGTTCATCAACTCGCACCGTAACATCGAAGGTGGCCCTCGTGTCAGCACCTACGAGAACAGCTCATGGCGCGCCATCTTTGGCTTCCGTGGCGACATCAACGATGATTTCTCGTTTGATATCTTCGGACAGTTCTCTGCCACCGAAGGCACTCGTATTTCGCAAAACGACTTGAACTACAACCGAGTTCAACAAGCGCTCTACATCGTCGACGACGGAAACGGCAACCCGGTTTGCCGTGACTCAAGTGGCGGCTGTGTGCCTTGGAACATCTTTGAGCGAAATGCTGACGGCACAACCGCTGTTACTGACGAAGCAGCTGCGTTTATCGCAGGTGTAGGCATCGTAACGGGTGAAACTGAGCAAACAGTTTTCGGCGGTACTATCGAAGGTGACTTCACCAACATGGGTATCCAAAGCCCCATGGCTGACGCAGGCCTCTCAGGTCTTATCGGCTTTGAAATGCGTGAAGACAAGCTCGGTCGCTTGGCAGATGATATCTCCAAGATCTCTGGTGGTCGCGGTCTGACTGGTACGGGTGGTGCAACACTGCCTATCGCGGGTTCAATTGAAGTCGAAGAAATCTTCATGGAAATGTCAATGCCACTGATCACGGGCAAGCCCATGATTCAGGAGCTGGGTCTGACAGCCGGTTATCGTTACTCTGACTACACGACTAACGGCAACGGCGTCTCTAACTCGTTTGACGCGGACACCTACTTTGCAGGTATCAGCTGGGCACCCAACGACGAAGTTCGCTTCCGCTTTAACCAAGCCGTCGCGATTCGTGCGCCAAACGTGTTCGACCTCTACGTGGGCATCAACACAGGCCTCGTTGAGTTGTCACCCGTCAATGGTGACGGTGACCAATGTTCTGGCCCCACTCCAGTGGCGACTCAGGCTCAGTGTGCAAACACAGGTCTGTCAGCGGCACAGTACGGAAGTGTTGACCCCAGTGCTGCCGGTCAGTTCAACTTGATCACGGGTGGTAACCCGAACTTGGTTGCTGAAGAGGGCGAAACAACGACCTTTGGTGTTGTTATCACGCCAAGCATGATTGAGAACCTGTCGGTCTCTATCGATTACTTCGACATTGAAGTAACCGATGCGATTGGTAGCGTCCCAGCACAGACATCGTACGATCGCTGCCTGACAACGGGTGATCCCGCGTTCTGTGCGAACGTTACGCGTGACACTGCCGGTACGCTTCACCTCTTAAACGAAGCACCTGGCGGTGGTCTTTCGGGTCTGAGCGAGCAGAACGTGAACGTTTCGACGTTTGCAACAGAAGGCGTCGACGTTAATGTGACCTACATGCTCGATCTGAGCGACATGGGATCAATTAACTTCGACTACGCTGCCACTTTCCTCGATACCAACTACTCGGTTGCGATTCCAGGGGATGACAAGGTTGAGTGTGCAGGCGCTTACGCAGGTCCATGTGGTCTGCCAGCACCTGAGTACAACCACCGCTTCCTTGCTACGTGGATGACTCCTTATGACGTCAACGTCTCAGCGACATGGCGTCATATTGGTGAAACAGACCTCTACGGTCTGGATGATCCACAGGGTTACTTGGAAGATTCCATGGAAGAGCGTAACTACCTCGACGTAGCTGCAACTTATGACTACAGCGAGAACGTTCAGATCCGAGTTGGTGCAAACAACATTCTGGGCGACGATGCTCCAGTCACCACGGCTGCAGGTACCGGTACAGGTAACAACAACACGTACCCAGGTCTGTTTGACGTGAGCACCTATCTGTTTGCTGGTGTGACTGTTAAGTTCTAAGATTGAACGCTAAGTAAGTACATAAAGGGGGGCGTAAGCCCCCCTTTTTTTATGCAGTGCATTATGATTAAAACACTCCCACGGACACAGTTTATGACTATGGATCCAACCTCAAGCACGAACACACAACAGCTACTCGGTGATGCGATTACACAACTTCGCAACGATCAACCGGCAACTGCCCGCGACTTGGCTCACCGCGCCGTGGATCTGGGACTTGATGACGCGACAGTCTGGGGCGTCATCGCATTAGCGAGTCGCAACATGGCTGACTACGATGCCGCGCAGCAAGCCGCTGATCGTGCAATAGCACACCAGCCGAATAACTCACGCGCCTTCATTGTGAAAGGCGACAGCTTTTACTCGCAAAACAATTCTCGTGCAGCCGCGGCCTACTACCGACACGCACTGGCGTTGAGCCCTCCACACCCGGACATGGTTCAGGAACTCCGCGTGGAGTTACTGCGAGCACAAACACGCGTGCAAGAGTTGCAAGACGCCTTTGGCGCGCACATGACAGGGGAAGTCCAGTCCCTATTAGACAGGGAAGACTGCACTCCGCGCATGCAAGGTGCCGTCGATTTGTTGTTGGGAAAGCGGAAACTTTACTACCCAGAGCCTCGTCATATCATGTTCCCTGGACTGCCTCTGCACGACTTCTACCCGCGTGACTTGTTTCCATGGCTTGCCGACCTTGAAGCCAGGACCCCTGAGATCCAAGCAGAACTTACAGCACTTATGGCAGAAGGACGATCCTTTGATCCTTACTTGACCGAACAAACAGAACGCCCCATTTTTGACGCTCACGGCATGACCAATAATGACGACTGGGGAGCGCTCTATCTGTGGCGCAACGGCGCATCAGTGACGGAGAACCAGGCGCTGTGCCCCGTGACCACTGACGTCATGAACGGTCTACCGCTCGTCTTCTCGGGTCAACGCTGTCCAAACATTCTGTTTTCCCGACTCAAGGCAGGTGCCACGATTCCGCCGCACCACGGCATGATCAATACGCGTTTAATCGGTCACCTACCGCTGGTTATTCCCAGTGACTGCGGCTTTAGAGTAGGCAGTGAAACCCGCTCATGGGTAGAGGGTGAGGCGTTTTTATTCGACGACACCCTGGAGCACGAAGCCTGGAATCGGTCAGACGAAGATCGAATAGTACTGATTTTTGAGGTTTGGAAACCCGAGCTCACAACTGCAGAGCAAGAGCTGGTGAGTTGCATGTTGACCGCAGTGGACAGCTACGGCAACGAGGAGGCCGGGCCCGCACTGAACTGATAACCGCGAACTCTCACTAAAACGCTGTGAATACGTCGACCGGGTCTACGTCATGATGCGTCCGCTTGAAGATCTGAGTTTCGCTGCGAGCGTGCGTGGACAGATTGCGGCTAATGTTCGAGCCCTCGAGCCGCAGGCGCAGCCTTTGGGTGCACTGCGTTCGGCCGCGGTTGCCCTGGTGGTGGTCGAGAGTCGAGGGCAGCTCGCAGTGCTTTTAACACGCAGAGCCGGAACATTGCGCGCCCACAGCGGTCAATGGGCCCTTCCGGGCGGACGCATTGACCCAGGAGAGAACGCGGAAACGGCGGCGCTTCGTGAGGTGCAAGAAGAGATCAACCTGGACCTCCCAAAGGACGCTGTTGTTGGGGTGCTCGATGACTACATCACCCGATCGGGTTACCGAATCACCCCTGTGGTTGCGTGGGCAGACACCGATAGCGCAATGTTGTCACCCAATCCGAGTGAAGTTGCGTCAGTCCATACCATCAGTTTTGACGATCTAGCGCGTCCTGACGCGCCACAGTTTGACCGCATCCCGGAGAGTGATCGGGAGATCATCTCAATGCAGCTTGAGGTAGATCAGGTCTTTGCACCCACCGCGGCGATGCTGTTCCAGTTCAGAGAAGTGGTCATTTTCGGACGGCCAACGCGGGTACTTCACTACGATCAACCGCGCTTTGCGTGGCGCTAAAAATCACGATTACGCCGTTCAGATCATGGGGAGTGCTGCCGTCGATACAACAACCGCACACGCCGATACCGTAGCCAATAAATCTTTATCCATAATGAGATACCGGCCTCTGCGCTAAACGACTGGCCGATGAGTATCTCGTGAAATACTGCCCCAAAAGGGCGTCAAGACAGTACTGCTTCAAACGCGGTCAAACAGCGATTAATATTGACCGCAGTGCTGCTCGTCCCCATCAGGCCGATACGCCACTGCTTGCCCGCGAGCTCTCCGAGCCCAGCGCCAACTTCAAGGTCAAATTCATTCAAAAGACGCGCCCGAATGGTCGCGTCGTCGATGCCTTGTGGGATTAAAACTGAATTGAGCTGAGGTAAGCGCCATGGCTCAGACACAGCGAGGTCAAGACCGAGCTTGGATAATCCCGCCGCGAGCGTTACGTGATTGTCTTGGTGCCGTGCAATGCTGGCCTCGAGGCTCTCCTCCTCCAACATAAGCAAAACTTCGTGCAGCCCATAAATCGCGTTCACCGGTGCTGTGTGATGGTATGCACGTTTCGCGCCCTCTCCCCAGTAGCCCATGATCAGGTTCATGTCGAGGAACCAACTCTGTACTTTTTGTGTTCTTGCCTGAATGGCGCTGACGGCGTCGTCGCTGAAGGTAATTGGCGAGATTCCTGGCAAACCTGAAAGGCACTTTTGAGTCCCTGAATACACCACGTCTGCGCCCCACGCGTCGGCCTTCAGATCAATGCCAGCCAGCGAGGTCACCGCATCCATAATAACCAACATGCCCGCCGATTTGGCCAAGCGACACAGTGTTTCCGCATCACTTCGAACGCCCGTCGACGTTTCAGCATGAACAAACGCGACCACTTTAGCATCCGGATGGGCCTTGATTGCCGCTTCAAGCTTTTCTGGATCGACTGGGTCGCCCCACCGGTCTGTCACCATGATGGCCGTTGCACCGCAACGTTCGACGTTTTCTCTCATACGCCCACCAAACACGCCGTTTTGACACACAATGACTTTGTCACCACATTCGAGAAGGTTCACAAAAGCGGCTTCCATCCCTGCGGAGCCGGGCGCCGACAAGGGAATGGTCAGTTCGTTTTTAGTTTGGAACGCATATTGAAGTAGCCGCTTAACATCATCCATTAAGCCGACAAATAACGGGTCCAAGTGACCAATTGTGGGACGCGCAGAGGCCGCCAGTACGCGGGGAGCAACATCAGAGGGTCCAGGGCCCATCAGCGTTCTCACGGGTGGATGAAAAGTAGACGACATAGCGAACTCCGAGCGCATTGGGTCAGGGATCATAAGTGACTGATAATGATACGACCAATACGCATCAGTTAGCTGAATAAAGGTCATTCAAGTTGGTCAAAACACCCGTCGATCGTACACTGCCCATATGAGTGCCCGACCTATTTTGTATTCGTTTCGTCGCTGTCCCTATGCGATGCGCGCGCGTATGACCCTCTCATACGCAGGCGTCGAAGTGCGCTTACGCGAAGTGATTTTGAAGGATAAACCTGCGGCGATGCTTGCGGCGTCCTCAAAGGGCACGGTGCCCGTCTTGATTCAGAGCGATGGGACCGTGATTGACGAGAGTCGAGACATTATGCGGTGGGCGCTCAACCAGAATGACCCTGCAGGCTGGCTTGAATGCGCAGACGGAGACGACTTATTGGTGGACCGCTGCGATAACGAGTTCAAGCATTGGCTGGACCGATACAAATACGCGGTTCGTTTTCCAGAGCACGACGAGGGCTGGTACCGCCAACAAGGCGAGCAGTTCCTCGCTCAACTCGAAATACGGCTTTCACAGTGGCACTACCTGACTGGTGCATCGCTCAGCGTGATCGATGTCGCCATCGCACCATTCGTTCGCCAATTTGCCTCAGTCGATTCGCCATGGTGGTCGGATCGTCCCTATCCAAGCGTCAGCGACTGGCTGCACGAGTTCATCAACAGCCCACTGTTTCTCGGTGCCATGAATAAATACCCACAGTGGCTCGACGGTGACGCCGACATTCCCTTCCCGACCAAGCCACACGGGGCCGAAACACGCAGACAGCCATAGGCGTTATTGCGATCGCCCTCTCGCGTCGTTACGACAATGCGCCGGCGATCTATCCAGAGCCTTACAATTTTGCGGCCGACCAACTCGCCTGATTAATGGCGGCTTTGGCATCTAACTCTGCAGCCTCGAAAGCGCCACCAATCACCTCAACACTCACGCCATTGTGTTCAAGCTCATCAAAGAGGGTGCGAAGCGGTTCTTGGCCGGCACATACAATCACGGTATCGACATCCAGG
>JABIZW010000275.1 GCA_018666295.1 Halieaceae bacterium | reverse complement strand
TGCTTGTCCCTGATTTAGCGGAGCGCCTAGTCCTCGAGCAGTGACAGGTCTCTCACGGCACCACGGTCGGCGCTGGTCACTGTTTTAGCGTAAAACTTTAGTGCTGGACTGACTTTACGGGGACGTGTTTTGACGGGCTTAAATCCGCTCGCTGCTTGCTCGGCTCGCCGCTGAGTGAGCTCAGTGTCAGTGACCTGCATATTGATGGCTCGGTTGGGAATATCGATCTGGATTTTATCGCCGTTTCTCACCAGCGCAATAGCGCCACCTGCCGCGGCCTCGGGCGAGACGTGGCCGATCGAAAGCCCGGATGTGCCACCCGAGAAGCGGCCATCAGTAATCAGAGCACAGGCTTTACCGAGTCCTTTAGATTTAATGTAGCTGGTGGGGTAGAGCATCTCCTGCATGCCCGGTCCGCCGCGGGGACCTTCGTAACGAACGATAACGACGTCACCGGCTTTCACCCGATCCTCAAGTATGTCAGCCACGGCGTCCTCTTGGCTTTCGCAAACGTGGGCAGTGCCCTCAAAGACAAGCAGCTCGTCGTCTACACCGGCGGTTTTGACGACACAACCGTCCTCGGCAATGTTACCGAACAAGACGGCTAAGCCGCCCTCCTGAGAATACGCGTGATCAGCCGAGCGGATACAGCCGCCCTCGCGATCCAGATCAAGTGTGGGCCAACGTGTCGACTGACTAAACGCCTCTTGTGTGGGTATGCCTCCTGGCCCCGCTTTAAATCGTGACAATGCAACGGCGTTGTCGGTGGTTGCAATATCCCAGGATGCAATGGCGGAGCCAATCGTCGGGCTGTGCACCGTGTGGCATTCGGTGTTCAAGTGCCCCGAGCGCGCTAGTTCGCCTAAAATCGCGAGCACACCACCGGCGCGGTGAACGTCTTCCATGTGGTAAAGCGGTGTACTCGGCGCAACTTTGCAGAGTTGTGGAACACCACGCGACAGCACATCGATATCGGTCATCGTGAAATCCAGTTCTGCTTCTTGCGCTGCTGCAAGCAGGTGCAAAATCGTGTTCGTGGAACCCCCCATGGCAATATCCAGACTCATGGCGTTTTCAAATGCGGCACGGCTGGCAATGTTGCGCGGCAGTACGGTCTCGTCGTCTTCGAGATAGTAGCGTCGCGTGAGCGCCACAACGGTGCGCCCGGCTTCAAGAAACAGTGCTTTTCGATCGGCGTGGGTGGCGAGCAAGGAGCCGTTACCCGGTAAGCTCAGACCCAGCGCTTCGGTTAGGCAATTCATCGAATTCGCAGTAAACATACCCGAGCAGGACCCACAAGTGGGGCAGGCAGAACGCTCGTAGGCGTCTACCTTGGCGTCGTCAGCGCTGCTGTCAGCAGCAATCACCATGGCATCCACTAAGTCGAGTTTGTGTTCGGAGAGCGCGGTTTTGCCGGCCTCCATCGGCCCGCCTGAGACGAAGACGACGGGAATGTTGAGGCGCATCGCAGCGTTGAGCATTCCCGGTGTAATTTTGTCGCAGTTGGAAATACAAACCATGGCATCTGCACAATGCGCGTTCACCATATATTCAACAGAATCGGCAATGATGTCTCTCGACGGCAAGCTGTAGAGCATGCCGTCGTGGCCCATGGCGATCCCATCGTCCACCGCAATGGTGTTGAACTCTTTAGCCACCCCACCGGCCTGTTCAATTTCTCGTGCAACGAGTTGACCCAGGTCCTTAAGGTGCACGTGACCGGGCACAAACTGGGTAAACGAATTGACCACCGCGATGATCGGCTTCTCGAAGTCGCCATCGGTCATGCCGGTTGCGCGCCAAAGCGCTCGTGCCCCCGCCATATTGCGTCCAGCGGTCGATGTTCGTGAGCGATACTCAGGCATCTACTTTCTCCAGTGATTCAGTGTGCCGCTAACCAAGTGAGCGGACCAAAATATTCGAATTGCGGTCGTGCTGGGCTTTCTGACGTTCTATGTCCGGCAGCGCGGTTTCGGTAACGGCTTTGAAACCCAGCTCTTGAAACCAGTGCCCAGTCTGCGTGGTACGTACGTAAACACGACTGATGTTAGATTCTTTTGCGTCTTGGACGAGTCTCTCGATGAGTCGCTCTCCCCAACCGGAGTCACGATAGTCGGGGTGGGTGGCGACGCTTGCGATTTCAGCAATGTCGCTGTCATTGTTTTTGATCAATGCGGCGCAAGCAATGACACGGCTGTCTTTCGTGACGACGGTGTAGTGCATTAGATCGCGCTCTATCTGATCGTTTGACCGCTCGGCCAATACGCCTTCGCGTTGCAGTGGCCTAATTAATTCGATGATGCCCGCTAGGTCATGCGCTTCGGCGGGCTTCAGTTGCTCGTATTCGTCCGACGAGATCATAGTGCCGACCCCGTCGTGGGTGTAGAGCTCTTTGAGCAGTCCACCATCGGCCTGAAAGCTGATGAGGTGTGCGCGCGGAATGCCGGTGTCGCAGGCTTCACAGGCAAGCTCAATGCATTCGCGCTGCGCAGCCGTCGCTGCGACCACGTCACTGCGCGCCGAATCGACCGTCAGCTGTCGATAAAGACTGCCGTCTGCAGCTTCAATACCGTTAAAGTCAGACATGATAATGAGCTTATCAGCACCGATACTTCTGCCGACCACGCGCATCACGTCGAGCGCATCCAAGGCGAATAACTCACCGGCAGGGGAGTAACCCAATGCTGATAAAAGGCAAATAGACGACCCATCCAGCGCGTGTGTAATGCCGCCAACATCGATGTGTCGAACAAGGCCTCGAGCGCCGTGATCAACCCCGTTAATTACACCGACCGGGCGTGCTGTGACAAAGTTTCCCGAGATGACTCTTAATTTCGCGTTGTGCAGCGGCGAGTTAGGAAGGCCCATCGAAAACATTCGTTCGATTTGCGTTCGCGCGTCCAGAGTGGATGCGATTAACGTCTCCATGCCCTCTAACGGCACTGGGGTCAATGGCATCGGCTGGTGCTCGTGGACAATGACAAGCCGCAGTCCCAGCGACTGCATCAGCGCAAGATCGTGAACCACGTTAATAAAATTGTGATGAGTCGTCGCACCGTGACGCAGACCCACGACGACCGTGGTCCCGCGATGCGTATTGATGTAGGGCGCGGTGTTTCTGAACCAGTCCAAGGTATCAGTTTGAGTCGTTAATTCGGTCATCCTTAGCACACCGACGTGTCGAAGGCGTCAGAGGAGCGCGCGACACGCTCCGTTAAAGCCGAGCGAACGGCCGTGCACGCATTAGCAGCGATGTCCCAGACGCTTAAAATGCCAAAGCCTAGGGCTACTAACAGCATGATGTCGGTGCTGGCTGCAATTATTTCCATCTCAAAACCCTGTGAGGCTGTTGTGACTTGGCTCAAGTAATAGTGACGTTGCGGGTAAAAAGCACGACGAGCATCGATCGGATGGGAG